>CAZQET010000055.1:0-5935 GCA_964591825.1 uncultured Conexibacteraceae bacterium | reverse complement strand
GGCCCCGCCTGGAGCCGATGCTGCGCCGGGCCACGGGCGTGCCCGGGCTCTTCGTCGCGATCTACTCCGCGGTCGGCTTCTCGATCTACTTCGCGCTCGGCGTCGTCGCCGACCGCGGGCTCGGCCTGACGCCGCTGATCTTCCTCGCCGCCGGCTTGCTCTTCGTCATCACCACGCTCAGCTACGTCGAGGGTGGAGCGATGATTCGCGAGCGGGGCGGCTCCTCGAGCTTCGCCCGCCACGCTTTCAACGAGCTCATCGCCTTCATTGCCGGCTGGGCGATCCTGATCGACTACCTGATCGTCGCCGCCCTGGCCGCGATCTCGGTCCCTCACTACCTTGAGCCGATCTCCTCGGATCTCTCCGAGGCGGGCTGGGAGATCGGCGTCGCCGGCGCGGTGATCGTCGCCGCCTGCGTGCTCAACGTGCTCAACGTCACCGGCCGCGGCCGCGAGCGCCCGCTGGCGGTGCTCGCCCTCGCCGACATCGGCCTGCAGCTGGCGGTGATCGTCGTCGGCGTCCTCACCGTCTTTCACCCCGACCGCCTCACCGACCAAGTCCACCTCTTCAGCACCCCGACCTTCCGCGACGTCGTCTACGCCTCGGTGGTGGCGATGCTCGCTTACGCCGGGATCGAGGCGGCCTCGGATCTGGCCCCGGACATTGACGTCGCCCCCCGCGACCTCAAGCGCATCGTCTCGGTGGGCGCGATCGCGGTGCCGCTCGTCTACGCCGGCATGGCGGCGATTGCCTTGATGGCGGTGCCGGTCGTCGCCGGCCCACAGGGACCGGAAACCGCGCTCGGTGGTCATTACGTCGAGGCCCCGGTGCTCGGCGTCGTCTCCGCCTTCCACCCGGCATGGGTCTCCGAGACGATGCGCTGGCTGGTCGCGATCGTCGCCACCCCGATCCTCTTCTGGGCCGCGACGACGGCTCTGCTCGGCGTATCCCGCCACATCTACACGCTGGCGATCAACCGCCAGATCCCCAGCTGGCTGGGCAAGCTCAACAGCCGCCACGCGACCCCGCACGTGGCGATCGCGATCTCCGGCGTGATCGCGATCGGCCTCGTCGCCCCCACCAATGTCAAGCTGCTTGCCAGCCTCTACGCCTTCGGGGCGATGCTCGCGATCACGATCGCCCAGCTCTCGATCATCCGCCTACGCGTCACCCAGCCCGATCGCCCGCGTCCCTTCCGCGTGCCGCTCGACGTCAACTGGCGCGGCGCCCGCCTGCCGGCCCCGGCGATCTTCGCGGCGCTCATCAGCGCCCTCGCCTTCCTCAGCGTTCTCGCGTACCACGAAGCCGCGCGTTGGGTCGGCCTTGCCTGGATGGCCTTTGGCCTGATCTTCTACGTCGTCTACCGCAAGGTCGTCGAGGGCACGACGCTGACCAAGCGCGTCTCGGTGACCGAGAAGGCGCTGACCAAGCAGGTCGCCGAGGTCGCCTTCCGCAACATCCTCGTGCCAATCTTCGGCAGCAAGCTCGACGACGACATCGTCGCCACCGCCGGCCGCCTCGCTGCCGCCGAGCAGGAGGACGAGAGTGGCGAGGGGGAGACCCAGCTCGACCTCATCTACGTGATTGAGATCCCGCTGACGCTGCCGCTCGACGCCGAGCTGCCACCCGAGATCGAAGCGGAGGCCTGGCGCGCGCTGCAGCGGGCCAGCGACGTCGGCGAGGAGTACGAGGACGTCAGGGTCAAGGCCGAGGTGGTCCGCGCCCGCAAGATCGGAGCCGGCATCCTCGAAGCCGCGCGCCGCCACGACTCCGAGGCGATCGTCATCGGCGGGGAGCCCCCAACCAGGATCAAGGGCGGTGCCACGCTTGGCGGCATCGGCGCAGCCAAGCCCGCCGAGATCGGCGCCGCCACTGAGTACGTGTTGAAGAAGGCGCCTTGCCAGGTCCTCCTCACGGCGCCTCCGGAGACCGCGCCCGACGGTGTCCCGAAGTCGACCGCCGAGCCCGCGGCAGCGGATTAGTATCCCGAGCGGTGGAGACCTCATGTTCATCCTGATCGTCGGCTGCGGCCGAGTCGGCTCGTCGGTGGCGCGCGCGATGCTGCGCGAGGGGCACGAAGTCTCCTGCCTGGACGAGGACCCGGAGTCCCACGCGCGGCTCGAGGTCGGCTTGGACAAGGGTTGGGAGGATCTGGGGGGGATGTTCACGGTCGGGGCCGGGCTGGAGACCGAGGCGCTTCTTGCCGCCGGGATCGAGCGGGCCGACGCCTTCATCGCCTCCACCGATGGCGACAACACGAACATCGTCATCGCCCAGATTGCCCAGCGCCGCTACAACGTGCCGACCGTGATCGCGCGCATCCTCGACCCGCTGCGCGCGGAATGGTACGAGCGCCAGGGGCTGCACACCGTCTGTCCCACCCGGGTCGCGATCGACATGCTGGAGAGCGCTGTGCGCGAGGGCGCGAAGCGCGAGGCCTCCTGATGTACATCATCGTCGTCGGCGCGGGGAAGGTGGGCTGGAACCTTGCCCGCGAGCTGCTCGAAAAGGAGCACGAGGTCACGGTGATCGAGAGCAACCGCCGCCGCTACCTGACGGTTGAGCAGGAGCTCGAGCACAACGTGTCCTACGGCGACGCATCGGAGCTCTGGGTGCTCGAGCGGGCCGGCATCCAGCGCGCCGACATGGTGATCGCGGTCACCGGCGACGACGAGGACAACATGCTGATCTGTCAGGTCGCGCGCGAGAAGTACGAGGTCGAGCGCGTCATCGCCCGCGTCAACAACCCGCGCAACAAGCCCCACTTCGATCTGCTCGGGATCAAGCCAAGCGTCTCCGCGACCGACCTGATCCTGCGCCTGCTCGAGCACGAGGTGCCCGAGTACGGTCTCGTCCACCTGCTCGACCTGCAGGAGGAGCAGCTGGAGATCATCGAGATGTTGCTGGGCAAGGACTCCGGGGTAACCGGAAGGCGTGACGGCGACCTCGAAATGCCGGAAGGCAGCCTGTTGATCTCGGTGCTGCGCGACGGCAAGGGCTTCGTCCCCGGCCCCGACACGGTGCTCGAGGTTGGCGACGAGGTGCTGGCGGTCCTCGACCCCGGCCACGAGGAGCAACTGAAGACGATGTTCGGACCCAGCGGCGGCAACGGCGCGGGCAACGGCAGCGGTTGAGGTGGCCGCGCGCGAGGCCGACTTCCTGCTGATTGGCGGCGGTCTCGCCTCCGCCAGCTGCGCGGCCGAGCTGCGCAAGCGCGGCGCCGAGGGCTCGATCCTGCTGGTCGGCCGCGAGCCCGAGCCGCCCTATGAACGCCCGCCACTCTCGAAGGAGTACCTGCGCGGCGAGGCCGAGCGCTCCGATGCCTACGTCAACTCGCTCGAGTGGTACGAGGAGAACGAGGTCGAGCTGCTGACTGGCGTCAGCGTGATGTCGCTCGACCCGGCAGCGCGCACGGCGAAGCTGCAGGGCGGGGAGGAGGTGCGCTTCGGCCAGGCGCTGATCGCCACCGGCGCGATGGTCAACATCCTCCGCGTCGAGGGCGCCGAGAACGAGGGCATCCACTACCTGCGCGCCTTCGGCAACTCCGATGCGATTCGCGCCGACGCCGAGGCAGCCGAGCACGTCGTCCTCATTGGCGGCAGCTACATTGGCGCTGAGGTCGCCGCCTCGCTGACCGCGCGCGGCACGAGGTGCACGATCGTGACCATGGAGGACGTCGCCCTCTCGCGCACCTTCGGCGAGCGTGCCGGCCGCTTCTTCCACGAGCTGCTCGAGTCCAAGGGGGTGACGATCCACGGTGGCGAGGAGCTCGATGCCTATGAGGGCGACGGGCGGGTACGCGGCGTCCTCACCAAGCGCGGCCTTGCGATCGAGTGCGACGCTGTAGTCGTCGGCGCAGGTGTTCGTCCCGACGCGATGCTGGCCGAGCGGGCGGGCCTCGCCGTCGACAACGGGATCGTCTGCGACTCGAAGCTGCAGAGCTCCGTCGACGGCATCTATGCCGCTGGCGACTGCTGCTCATATGAGAGCGTCGTCCACGGTCGGCGCTTGCGCGTCGAGCACTGGGACGTGGCGATGCAGCAGGGCATGCACGTCGCCCGCAACATGCTCGGTGCCGGCGCCAACTACGAGGTTGTCCCCTACTTCTTCAGCGACCTCGCCGACTGGGCGAGCCTCGAGTACGTCGGCCCGGCCTACGAGTGGGATGAGGAGATCTGGCGCGGTGACGCCGGCAGCGGCGGGTTCTCCGTCTGGTACCTGAAGGACGGCCGCGTGGCCGGCTGCCTCAGCGTCGAGCGTTCCGAAGACCTCGCCGAGGCCCGCCGGATGCTCGCCGACAAAGTCGACGTCTCAGCCGTCAAGGATGCCCTCGCCGACCTCGGTTCCGACCTCGCGTCGATATCCTGAAGCCTCACGTTGCGGCCTGGTGTAATGGCAGCACGCCTCGCTCTGGACGAGGTAGTCGGGGTTCGAGTCCCTGGGCCGCAGTTCGAAGCCAGCCGAAAGCCCTGCAGAGGCGTCTTTTCGCTCTGCTAGTTTCGCGCACCAATGAGCCCTCGTCACACAGCGCCACTCGTCCTTGTCCTCCTCGTTCTCGCGATCGCCGGTTGCGGCGGCGGGGGGAGCGACGAATCGAGTGAATCGACGGCGAGCACCGTGTCGGCGCCGAGGGCACTGAGCAAGGCCGAGCTGATCGAACAGGGCGACGCGATCTGCGCCGAGGTCAACGCCGCAGCCGCTACCGAAACGAACGGGGAAGAAAGCAGCGCCCCGGCCCCGACGACCCTTGCCGGCCTCTACAGCGGCATGGTCGCCAGCCTCAACAACCTCGGCACGCCGCAGGAAAGCGCCGGCTACGCCGAATTCTCCAGCGCCGCTGAAGAGCTCGCCAAAGCTGAGGACGAAGTCAAGCTGGCGTCGGAACGGGAAGACTCCACCGCCCTCGCCACCGCTGTGTCAAGCGCTGCGGTCGCACTCGAATCTTTCCAGGAAGCGGCGGAAGAATACGGCTTCGAAGATTGCGCAGAAGGTCCCAGTGCCCCCGTCGCAAGCGGCACGGAAGGCGCGGAAGAAGAATCGAGCGGTGTGGAAGAAGGCGGCGTGGAAGCAGCCCCCGAAGTGGAAGCGACGCCGGAAGTAGAAGCCGAACCCGCCCCTGAACCCGCCCCTGAAACAGGCGGAGGGGCGGGAGTGGAAGGTGGCGGTACCGGCGGAGGTACCGAAGGTGGCGGCTCAACCGGCGGTGGCAGCTCCGGCGGCATCGGCCCGGGCTGAACGCAATGCGGACCGTGCCTCCCGACACGGCCGGCAATTTTATCCACGCAGCCGCTATTCGGTTTCCTACCCCGGTAAGCCGCTCCACTGTGCGATCGATTCAAGTTCCGCTTCGAATTGTCCGCTGAGAGTGGTTTTGTGTTCGGCTGTTTTTGCGCCAACCCACATTTCTGTCCCCGGCCCTTCTTCGAGCGTGTGGACTTTGGCTTCGGTTCCAGGCTGCTCGTACCACCTGAATCTTTCAGAGCGAGCGTGCGCGCCCACAGTCCCCGTTCCGGTGCATAAGATTTTCACATGCAGTGTCAATGCTTTGAATAAGAGCGTTCCGTGACCGCGTATGACTACGATAGGTAACTGTCCTGATTCGAGTTCGTGTGACGTCCGCCACCCTCATAAAGAGACTGCCCGCCGCAGTCGTATTTCCTACGACTCCGCCGTAAGGTTTTTACGGATTGCCGTAAGGGTTATGCCGCTGAGGAGTCCTGCCACGCTCCGTAAAGCCGCGCGTAGGGGCCGCCAGCTGCGATCAGCTCGTCATGGGTGCCCGCCTCGGCGATTGCACCGCCCTCCAGCACGATGATCTTGCCGGCACGACGGATGGTCGAGAGGCGGTGGGCGATGACGATCGCGGTGCGCCCGGCGAGCAGGCGCTGCAGGCCCTTCTCGATCGTCTGCTCGGTGCGCACGTCGACGTTGGAGG
>CAZQET010000054.1:0-4813 GCA_964591825.1 uncultured Conexibacteraceae bacterium | reverse complement strand
CCTCGACTACTACAACCACGAGCGTGTCCACACGGGGCGAAACACACGAGGTCGGCCTCCGGCTGAGCTCGTCTACGGTGCCCGCAAGATGGAGCCGAGATGAGCCGAAAGTGTCGGCATCACTTGGAGGCTGTTCAGGCTAGCCCCCCTTGAAGATCAGCACCAGGGTGCCGCCGGCAATCACGGCGCTGAGGATCACGATCGCCCAGGTGAGCAGCGTCAACCTTTGCTCCGAGCGGGCGTCGAAGCGGGTGCTCGTCTCCCGGTAGAGCGCTTTCAGCTTGTCGCTGAGCGCTCTGTATTCGGCGTTGATGCCAAGCTCCTCGCGCAGCAGGCGGTAGCGGTTGCGGAAGATCTCGGTGGTGATTTCGAGGTCGTACGTCTCGTGCAGGTCGACCATCGCTTCCCGCTCGAGATCGGCGATCGCGTCCGGCTTCGACCTCTTCGAGCGCGCGATGTCGCGGAAGACGCTGCGGATCATCCCCGTCGCGGTTGCCGCGCCGATCGTCATGTACGCGGCCCAGCCGGCCTCGAGCAGGGCGGAGGCCTCGAATCCCCTTTGCGCACAACGGTCCCCGGCCATCACCACGCAGCGATCGGCGGGCAGCACGCCGATCGCGTAGTTGTCGGTGTCGAAGAAGTCCTGGTCGATGCGATGGGCGTCGCCGTCGTGGGTTGCTCCGCCGGTCACCCGGTAGGGCTTCGAGATCTCCGCGGAGGCGGTGCCCAAGAGCGCCCCGGGGTCGGGTCGGGGGCATTTCTTCCTGCCGCCGGACACCTTCTTGCAGCTGTTGTCGACGAGGACGACCGACGAGACGCGGGAGGCGGACAGCGCCGTGACCACGCGGTCCCCGATCGCCTGTCTCGTCTTGCGCGGCGGCAGTGCGGCGGAGCCTCGGGTCATGCGCAGGACCAGCGCGAAGAAGGTCGCCTCGGTGAAGCTGCGCAGGGTGAGGGAATCGCCTTCGGGCTCGCCAACTCGAGTCCAGCTGCCGTCTGCGAGATCGAATCCCAGCGCCCGCAGGGCGTTTCCCGCGGTTGCCGCGAGGTAATCGACGAGTGGCCCCGAGACGGTCAGGGCGCCGGCTTGGCTTGTGCTGCCATGGGCGGCGTCTCCAGCGTCCCGATTGAAGGCGGTGGCCAGAGGCCATTGGTCGCGCACCGAGTCGCGTATCTCCTCGGCGGTCATCGTGCGAGATCCGGCGACCGGGCCACAGGCGGCGCTCTCAGGGCCGATCTTGCAGGGGAGCAGGAACAGGCTGAAGGAGAAGATCGGCCTGAAGCCGCGCCGCCCGTACACGTAGAAGAGCGAGAGCGCCGGTTGCGCGAACCAGCCCAGGCTCGGGTCGCTCGCGGGGCTGAGCAGGGCGCGCGGCAGGAGGATGTTGAAGGTGTCGCGCGCCAGCGGCAGGCCGAAGAGGCGCGAACGGCGATGCGCGAGGAGTTGGCAGATGAGCTCGGAGGTTCTGGGGCCGCAACCGTCTTCGTCAGCTCGATCGACGACGAGAAAGTCCTTCTGCAGGGCTTCCTCGGACCTCTCGCGTCCGGCGATCACAAAACCCTGCCAGCCCCTGTCGACCTCCTTGCCGCAGCCGTCGTCCGTCCAGTCCAGCAGGGTGCGCAACGGCGAGTGGTCGGGCAGCGGCCGGCCGGCCTCTTCCTTGAACGGAAGCGAACGGGGCTGGATGGAGGTCTCGTGGCTGGCGACCAAAGGACTTCGTCGCGGCGCGTTGGCCCGCCTGGGGTCGGCCACGGGTTCGACCCCGGCGTCGCCGAGCTCGAAGCGCGCCTCGCCGCCGGGCTGCGACGGCGCGAAGAGCCTCCGCAGCAGCCGTTCGGCATCGGGCACGCCCTCGCGCGCGTAGAAGGGCCGAAGCTCTGGCGAGACCCGCAACGCGAACGAGTGCTGGATCAGGCCGTTCAGTGCCGTGTCGCTCAGATCGGCCCCGGCTTCACCAGTGGGAGTCATCCTCCCGATCCGCAGTCGCCGGCGTCGGCACCTGCAGGCCGAGCAGCGCCGCACCGCTGGCCGCAGCGAGCGATTGCAGGCCGGTCGACTGGGCGGCGATTCCGAAGCCCAGAGAGACCACGAAGACGATCAGTAGAGCGACCACGGTGAGGTTGGCGGCGGCTTCCTCTTTGATTGTCCTCTTGAATTCGCCGCCGCCCGTCTCGGCGCTCTTGCCCGTCGAGCGCATCGTCGTCGGCGCCGGCATGAGCAGCCCGAGCAAACCGCCGGCGAGAGCGCCTGCGATCTTCAACAATCCGCTCGGGATTTCCCCAAGTATTTTTTCGCAGCCCGAGTTGCAGGTCGTGGGTCCGAAGGCGAGGACCACGCAGATCCCCGCCAGGAGGACGACCAGTGCCAGGCCGATGGCGCCGATCGCCAGGCGGTAGGCCCCCCTGTCACGAGGCTCGCTCATCGATCAAATCGATTGACATTCACTGACCGGAGTAATTCAACTATTTATCCAGATGTAACGCAACCGCTGAAGCTCAGAGGTGGATGTCAGCTTTCTGACGCCGTGAGCGGGCCCTGGGAACGCCGCTAGCGGTCGCCTACAATCGGAGATTGGTGGAACGGGACGTTTATGGGGGCAGGGTAGACGGGGATTGGAAGCGTTCCCTCAAAGGGCGATTGATGGCTCTGGGTCTGGGGGCCGCTGCGCTTCTGGCTCTTTCCGCACCCGCTCAGGCGACGACCAGGCGCTCGGGCACTCTCCACAAGATCGTCACCGACAACTTCCGAACCGGCGAATCGAACACCCGGTACAGCCTGAAGTCGGGGATGAGCTCGATTCCGGTCCGGCCCACGTCTCTGGCGGCCTCCCCAGGAGAAAGCGTCGCCGTCACGGGCGAGATGCGCGAAGGCCGCCTGAGGGGTCGGGTTGAAGCCACGGCGGCCCAAACCGAGGCGCTCGAACCTTCCGGGCCGCGCAAGGTCGCCGTGCTCCTCTTGACTTTCCCTGGCGAAACGGACGAACCCTGGGACCCCGAAGAAACACGCTCAAAGGTCTTCACCGCCGCCGACTCTGCCAACGCCTTCTACGAAGAGGAGTCCTACGGTGGGATCTCCCTGACCGGCAAGCTGCATTCCAACGGCGACGTGTTCGGCTGGCTCGCTCTCAACACTCCCACGGACGAATGCCCGTTCATCGAATGGAAGGAAGCGGCCGACGAAGCGGCGGCCGCCAAAGGGATCGATCTCTCCGGCTATCAGCACGTCCTCTACGTCTTCCCCCAGCAGAGCAGCTGCGGGTGGCTCGGGATCGCGGAAGTCGACGGGGGTTGGGCGATGATCAACGGGAACCTCGGGGTTCACCCGATCGCCCACGAGCTGGGTCACAACCTCGGCCTCGAACACGCAAACAGCGAGACCTGCACCTCCGGAGGCGTGAGGGTCCAGATCAGCGGAAGCTGCACCCTGAATGCCTATGGGGATCCCTTCGACGTGATGGGGAACATCGCTCCCAGGCACAGCAGCGGTTGGAACCTCGCCACGCTCGGCATCCTCTCGCCGCAGAACATCGAAACGGTCGAAGCCTCCGGCATCTACTCGATTCGCTCGGCGCTCCACCCCACCACGGAACCGACCATGCTGCGCATCCCCCACGAAACAACCGCCGGTGGGAACGTCACGTCGTGGTACTACCTCGAGGTGCGGGAGACCGGGGGCCTCTTCGAGGGCGTCACCGACGCCTCGACCACCGGCGTTTCGATCCGCCTCGCCGACAGGAACCTGCCGACGGAAACGGAGCTGCTCGACGCCAATCCCTCGACCACCACGTTCGCGGACGCACCGCTCGCGGCGGGCGAGACCTTCGACGGTGGGCCGGTGACGATCAAGACCCTGGCGGCAGGTGGCGGCGGCGCGACGGTGTCAGTCGAAATCGACGAAGAGCCACCCACGCCCCCGGCGGGCCTCACGGCAATCGCCGGACTGGAAGGGGTGAGCCTGCAGTGGGGGGCGAGCACCGACAACTTCGGGGTCGACCACTACGTCGTCTTCCGCGACGGTGAGCAGATCGGGATCCCCACCGGCACCAGCTTCTTCGACTCCCTCGCCTCGGTCGGCGATCACACTTACGTCGTCTACGCCGAGGACGCCACGGGCAACCGGAGCGCCGCCTCCGAGCCGGCGATGGTGACCGTGCCCGCGATCACCGGGCCCGTCTGCACCGGCGCAAGATGCACGGTCGCGTACAGGTATACGGGAGCGACGGCGACGTGGACGGTGCCGCCGGGGGTCGACGAAGCGGAATTCACCGTCGAAGGCGCGCGAGGCGGTGGCGTCGGCTCCAACTTCGGGGGCCGCGTGGTGGCGGCGCTCGAATCGCTGGGTACCGGCGATACGGCGACGGTGAGCGTCGGCGGAGCTGGCAAGCCGGACTCCGAAGGGGGAGAGGGCGGCTTCGGTGGCGGCGGGGACGGGGGGCTCGGCGGCGGTGGCGGCGGCTTCAGCGCGGTCGAGCTCGACTCGACCCTGATGCTGCTCGCCGGCGGCGGAGGTGGCGCTGGCGCGAACGGCTTCAACGCGCTCAGCGGAATAGAACCACGCGGCGGCAGCGGCGGACGAGGGGGAGAAATCGGCACGTTCGGGTTTCGCGGCAACCCGACCGAAGCGTACGGGGCGAAGCTGGGTCGGGGCGAAGGTGGAGCGGCGGGCGGCAACGGCGACGGCCTCGGTGGGGCGGGGGGCCAGGTGACCGGAACGAGCACCTGCGGCGGCGGTGCGAGCGCTGGCGTGGGCGGGGCGGCTGGGGGGAGCTTCAGCGGCGGCGGCGGGGTGCCCGGTGCCGGTGGCGCCGGGGGC
>CAZQET010000053.1:0-1707 GCA_964591825.1 uncultured Conexibacteraceae bacterium | reverse complement strand
CCTCTCGCTCGATCACGCGGCAAAGCTCGCCGCCCTGCGCAGCCGGTTGATCTCGTCGCTCGTCGGCAGGGGGGCGATGGTCTCGGTGGCGCTGCCCGCGGCCGAGCTGAAGCAGCGCCTCGAGCCCTGGGGGGAGACGATCGAGATCGCTGCCTCCAACGGCCCCTCCTCGACGATTCTCTCGGTTGCCGCGGAGGGCTTGGCGGAGCTCCTGCGCCATTGCGAGGAGGAGGGCGTGCGCGCCCGCGAGATCCCGGCGACCATTCCGTCCCACTCCGCCGCGGTCGAGCCCCTGCGCGAGGAGCTGCTCGAGACGCTCGCCGATCTCACTCCGCGTTCGGGTGAGGTCCCCTTCTTCTCCACCGTCGCCGGCGAGCCGCTCGACACCGCCGAGCTGGGAGCCGAGTACTGGTATCGCAACCTGCGCCAGCCGGTGCTCTTCGAGACCGTGGTGCGCGAGCTGCTCGCACGGGGGGAGCACGCCTTCGTCGAGATCAGCCCACATCCGGTCTTCGCCTTCGCCGTGGAGGAGACCGTCGAAGACGCCCTCGGAGGCTCCGGGCGGGCCGCCGTGCTCGGCACCCTGCGCCGCGGCGAGGGCGGCCCCGAGCGCTTCTCCCTCTCACTCGCCAGCGTCCACGCCCACGGCGTCGCGGTCGATTGGCAGCGCTTCTTCGCCGGCTCGGGGGCAAGGCGGGTGTCCCTGCCCACCTACCCCTTCCAAAGAAAGCGCTACTGGCTGGCGCCCGCCGGGGGCGGGAATGCGGTCTCGATCGGGTTCGTGGAGGCCGAGCATCCGCGCCTGGACGATCCGCTCTCCTCGGCTCCCGAGGGGGAGCGGGAGGAGCTTGCCCGCGAGCTGGTCGGAGCCGAGGTTGCCGCCGTGCTGGGCCACGACTCGGGGGAGGAGATCGACCCCGAGCGCTCCTTCAAGGACCTCGGCTTCGACTCGCTGGCGGCGGTCGATTTGCGCAACCGCCTGCAGGCGGCGGCCGGCGTGCGCCTGGCGACCACGGCGGTCTTCGACTATCCGAACGTCGCCGCGCTGGCGGCCCGCGTGCTGCAGCTGGCGAGCGGATCGGGGTTCGCAGCGAGGCCGCTCGTCCGCGCCCACGCCTCCGCCGATCCGATCGCGATCGTCGGCATGAGCTGTCGCTACCCCGGCGCGGAATCCCCCGATCGACTCTGGCGCCTGCTCGCCGAGGGTCGCGAGGCGACCACGACGCTCCCGGAGGACCGCGGCTGGGACCTCGAGCGCCTCTATGACCCCGATCCCGATGCCCCCGGGACCTCCTACGTGCGCGAGGGAGGCTTCCTCGCCGATGCCGCCGGCTTCGACGCCGAGTTCTTCGGCATCTCCCCGCGCGAGGCCCTGGCGATGGCCCCCCAGCAGCGCCTGCTGCTCGAAGGGGCATGGGAGGCGCTGGAGGACGCGGGGGTCGATCCGGCCGGGCTGCGCGGTGCCGAGGTGGGCGTCTTCGCCAGTGCCGGTGCCGGCGGGTCCGGCGCAGCGGTGGAGCTCGAGGGTTACCGCCTCACCGGCTCGATCCCCGCCGTCGCCTCGGGCCGCATCGCCTACGCCCTCGGCCTCGAGGGACCGGCGATCAGCGTCGACACCGCCTGCTCCTCCTCGCTGGTGGCGATGCACCTGGCAGCCCAGGCGCTGCGCTCGGGTGAATGCGAGATGGCGTTGGCCGGTGGGGTCAC
>CAZQET010000052.1:0-5788 GCA_964591825.1 uncultured Conexibacteraceae bacterium | reverse complement strand
CCCTCCATCGCATCCGGCAGCCAGGTGTGGAAGGGCAGCTGCGCCGACTTTGCGAAGGCGCCGACGAGGAGCAGCAGGCAGATCGCGGTGATCGTCCACTCGTTGCTGTGGAACACGGTTGGCGCCTTGGCGAAGACCGCCCCGTAGTCGAACGTTCCCAGCTTGCGGAAGATCAGGAAGGCGGCGAGCATCAGGCCGATGTCGCCGACGACGTTGATCACGAAGGCCTTCATCCCGGCCCTAGTCGCAGTCGCGCGCCGGTACCAGAAGCTGATCAGCGCGTAGGAGGCGAAGCCGACGAAGGCCCAGCCGACGATCAGCAGCACGAAGTTGCCGGCGAGGACCAGCAGCAGCATCGAGAAGACGAAGAAGTTGAGGTAGCTGAAGAAGCGGTGGTAGCCCTCGTCGGACTGCATGTAGCCGAACGAGTAGAGGTGGATCAGGGTGGAGACCCCAGTGACGACGAGGACCATGAAGGTCGAGAGCGGATCGACGTAGACCCCGAGCTTGATGTCGAGGCCCGCGACGCTGGCGTAATCCCACAGCGAGGACGTGTGGTGACGGGCGTCCGGAGCTTCGCCAAGCAGGCTGATCAGGACGGCGACGCCGCAGACAAACGCCAGCCCGATCGCAGCCGTGCCGATCAAGCCCGCGGCCCGCGCGGGGATCGCCTTGAAGCCAAGCGCGATCGCGATCGAGCCGAGCAGCGGGAAGAGCAGGACCAGCCAGGCCCAGGTCGTGGCGCTCATCCCCGCAGCTCCCGCAGTGAGTCGACGTCCAGCGGCAGCTTCCGCCTGAAGATCGCCACGATCAGCCCCAGCCCGACGACCACCTCACAGGCGGCCACGACCATGACGACCACGGCGAACACCTGCCCCTGCGCGTTGCCCACCATGCGGCTGAACGCGACCAGCGCAAGGTTTCCCGCGTTCAGCATGAGCTCGAGGCAGAGCAGGATCACGACCGGACTCCTGCGCAGCAGGATCCCCATGGCTCCCACGCCGAACAGCAGGCTCGACAGGACCACGTACCACTCGATGTTCATGACGGGACACCGCCAGCGTGGGAGGAGGCCGCGAGGGGGTCCTCAGAACACTCAAGCGAGGCTCCTGCCGAGCGTTCTGAGGATCCCCTCGCGGCCTCCTCCGAGGGCTCGCGGCGGGCCGCAAGAACGACGGCTCCGACGGCGGCCAAGAGCAGCAGGATCGAAGAGGCCTCGAAGGGCAGCAGGAAGCGTTCAAGGAGGAGACGGCCGATTGCTGCCGGGTTGCCGAAGCCGGTTGGGACATGGGGGCCATGCGTTTCGAGGGCCTTCAGCGAGGAGCCGAGGACGGCTATCGAGAGCTCGACGAAGATCGCGGCGCCCAGCAGGGGGGCGAGGAAGCGCTGGCCGGGGATCGGGTCCCAGGCCGACTCGGTGGCGCCGCCGACGTAAGCGACTACGAACACGTAGAGGACCATCACCGCGCCCGCGTAGACGACGACCTGGACGGCGGCGACGAAGGCCGCGGTGAGCAGGAGGAAGAGGACCGCCAGCGAGAAGAGGTGGACGATCAGGGCCAGCACTCCGTAGAAGGGGTTGCGCATGGCGACGACGCCGATCGCGCCGCCGAGGGCGCCGATCGCCGCCAGGAAGAAGAGGACCGCTTCCACTACTCGCCCTCCGCCCGCAGCGGCGTGCGCTCGATCGGCTCGGCGAGCAGCATCTCCTTGGTGAAGATCAGGTCGCCGCGGTCGTAGTCGGCCATCTCGTAGTCGTGTCCCATCGTGATCGCGTCGAAGGGACAGGCGATCTCGCAGTAGCCGCAGAAGATGCAGCGCGAGAGGTTGATCTCGTAGACCGCCGCGTAACGCTCGCCGGCCGAGACCCGTTCGCCGGGGACGTTCTCGGCGGCGACGACGCGGATGCAGTCGGCGGGGCAGGCGGCGGCGCAGAGCGAGCAGCCGACGCACTTCTCCAGCCCGGTGTCCTCGAACTTGTGGAGCTTGTGGCGCCCGCGAAAGCGCGGGTAGACCGGCGTCTTCTCCTCGGGGTACTCGATCGTCAGCGGTCCCTCGATCAGCCGCGCCATCGTCGTCTTCAGCCCGCGCAGCGTCTCGCCGAACGCCCGGTAGGCCCCGCCGACCCCGCCCGGCTCCGGCCCGCGCTGCACCTCGACCACGTCCTGGTCCTTCAGGTAAGCGAACTCAGCCACGCTCCAACCTCCCGGTGCAACGTTTTGTCCCCCCCGCGGGGGGAAAAGACGTTGCACCGTCCCCGACTATTGGAGTCGTCGCCGGGGTGAAGCGCTTTTTCCCCCTGTGGGGGGGACAAAACGTTGCACCTGTCATGTGGTCACCACCAGCACGGCCGTGACCAAGACGTTGAGCGTTGCCAGCGGCAGGAGGATCTTCCAGCCGAGGCTCATCAGCTGGTCGTAGCGCAGGCGGGGAAGGGTGGCCCGCACCCAGATGAAGATCAGCACCAGGCCGAGCATCTTGGCCAGCATCCAGATCGGGTCGAGGAAGCTTGGGCCGGGGCCCATCCAGCCGCCGAGGAACATCGCCGCGGCGACGCCGGAGACGACCAGGATCTCCATGTATTCGACCAGCAGGAAGCTGCCGAAGCGCATGCCGCCGTACTCAGTCATGAAGCCCTGCACGAGTTCCGCGTCGGCCTCGGGCATGTCGAACGGCGTGCGGTTGGTCTCGGCGAAGCCGGCCAGCATGAAGATCAGGAAGCCGACGAACTGGGGGACTACGAACCAGATGCCGCCCTGCGAGTGGACGATTGAGACCAGCGAGAGCGAGCCGCTCATCATGATCACGCCGAGCAGCGCCAGCCCCATCGAGACCTCGTAGGAGATCAGCTGGGCGGCGCCGCGCATCGCGCCGAGCAAGCTGTACTTGGAGCCCGAGGACCAGCCGCCGAGCAGCAGGCCGTAGAAGGCGATCGAGCCGACGGCGAAGAAGTAGAGGATGCCGATCGGCACGTCGATTCCGTAGAAGCCGACGCCGCCCTGCACGTCGCCCCAGGGGATGATCGCCAGGGCGAGCACGCCGGAGAGCACCGGCAGCAACGGCCCGAGGATGAAGAGCGTGCCGATCGCATTGGCAGGCCGGAAGGCCTCCTTGGAGATCAGCTTGCCGACGTCGGCAAGCGGCTGCAGGAGCCCGAAGGGGCCGACCCGATTGGGGCCGTAGCGGTGCTGGAAGCGGCCGATCAGCTTGCGCTCGAGCACCGTCATCAACGGCAGGATTCCGAAGATCACCGCGAAGATGACGAGGCTCTTGACCACCATGACCCAGGTGGCTTCGACGAACTGCGTGTCGGCGATTGGCGGCATCTAGCGGGCGGCAGTCTTCTCGATCTGGACGGAGACCGGCGAGCCATTGAGCAGCGCGTTGGCGTTGCCCTCGGCGGTGCCCTCGATCAGCAGGCAGACACCCTCCGGGACCCGCTCCCTGACGCTGACGCGGGCGCGAAGGCTGGTGCCGTTCTGGGACACGGTCACCTCGTCGCCGGAGTTGAGTCCCAAGCGCTCTGCGTCCGTCAGCGATAGCTCGACGCGCTGCTGTGGCTGCAGGAACTTCAAGGGCGGATTGAGCTCCGTGATCGGCCCGGCCCACAAGTCCCGATACGTGGACAGCGCGAGGCTGGCCTCCGAAGCGGGGGAGGCGCCCGGTACCGGTTCGGCGGACGCGACTCCGCGAGCTGCGTCGGTGTTCTCCGTGCTGTCGGTGGGCGCTCCGCGCTGAGTGTCCGGCGAACCGGTACCGGGCGCCTTTCCGGGCTCCGGCGCGGTAGCTCGCGCGTTGGTCTCGCACCAGCGGACTCCGCGCCCGGCGATCTCGGCGTCGGTGATGCCCGAGTAGAAGGGGACCGCCTCGGCGAGGGCGGCGAAGGCCGAGGGTTGGGATGAGACCCCGGTGTCGTGGCCGAGGGCGAGTGAAAGCTCCGCGAGCACGCCCCAGTTTGGGCGGATGTCGCCGGGGCGGGAGGCGCTGGGGCGGACGCGTTGGAGGCGGCCGTCGGGGTGGGTGACGGTGCCGTCTTTCTCGGCGTGCGTCTCGAGTGGAAAGACGAGCGAGGCCTTGGCGGTGGTGGCGGTCTCGAAGGTAGAGAAGCAAACGACGTGGTCGGCGGCGGTGAGCGCGCGGTCCCAGGCAGCGGTGTCGGGAAAGTCGCGCAGCGGATCCACCCCGAAGAGCACGATCGTCTTCAGGTCGCCGGCCTCCAGCGCCGCCCGGATCTCCTCGGTTGCCATTCCCGCATTCGCCATCGATGTGATGGTCAATGCGGGAATGGCCAGGCCCGGGCCGGCGTCGGGGAGGCAGCCGGCCTCGCGCAGGCCGCGGGCGTTGGCGAGCTCCGGGATCTCGAGGAGGCCCGAGCCGTCGGTGCTCTCGAGGTCGAGGGTGGCAGCGAGGTCGAGCAGGGCTTGGATGGCGCCTTCCCCCTCACGGGCGACGCGGTCGCCCCAGATGACGACAACTGACCCGGCGTCCTTCAGGGTTGCGGCGACATCCGAGTACTCGCCGGGGCCGCGAAGCTCACTCATCAGCTTGGCGAGGAAGGTGCCCGCACCTCCGGGGGCGTAGCGGGCGACCGCGACGGCGCCGCCGTCGAGCGTGGTCGGAGCCTCCGTCGCCACCGCCAGCCTGGCGCCGTTGCGGCGGATCGCCTTGCGGATGCGCAGATCGAGGATCGGGCTCGAGTGCAGGGGGTTGGTGCCGAGGACGAGGATCGCCCCGGCGTCGTCGATGTCGCGCACCGCCGCCGAGATCTCGGGCCGGGCGAGCTGGACGAGCGCCTCGCGGCCCACACCGCGGGAGGGACGGGAGTCGACGTGCGGGGAACCGAGCGCCTCGCGCGTGATGCGCTGCACCAGGTAGCCCTCCTCGTTGGAGGCGTCGCCGACGATCGCGGCGCTCTTCGCGCCAGACGCCTTCAGCGCCGCCGCGGCCTTGGCGATTGCCTCGCTCCACTCGACCGCGACGCCGCCCCGCAGGCGCGGCCCGCGCAGGCGCTCCGCGGCGTCGAACATCTCGAAGCCGTAGCGGCCGCGGTCGCAGAGCCAGCCGTCATCGACGTCGGGGTTGTCGCGGGCGATCACCCGCTTGACCCGCTCGTCGCGGACGGTGAAGCTGACGTTGCACTGGCTCGGGCAGAGCGTGCAGACCGAGCCGGCCTGCTCGATGTCCCAGGGCCGGGCGCGGAAGCGGTAGGTGTAGTTGGTCAGCGCCCCGACCGGGCAGAGGTCGGTGATGTTGCCGTGGAAGGGGTCGACGTAGGGCCGGTCGTCGAAGGTGCCGACGAAGGTGCGGTCACCGCGCTCGAGTAGCTGCAGCTGCGAGTCCTCGGAGACCTCCTGGCTGAAGCGCACGCAGCGGTAGCAGAGGATGCAGCGCTCGCGGTCGATCGCGACCAGCGGCGAGAGCTCGACCGGCTTCTCAAAATGGCGCTTGGGGTCGGTGAAGCGGCTCTTGCCCGGTCCCCAGCCCATCGAGATGTCCTGCAGGGGGCACTCGCCGCCCTTGTCGCAGACCGGGCAGTCGAGCGGGTGGTTGACGAGCAGGAACTCGACCACGGCGCTCTGCGCGTGCTTGACCTGGTCCGTCCGCGTGTGGACCACCATGCCGTCGCGCACCGGGGTCGAGCAGGAGGTCTGCAGCTTTGGGATCCCCTCGATCTCGACCAGGCACATGCGGCAGGCGCCGACCGGGTCGCCCAGCTTTGGCTCGTAGCAGAAGACTGGGATCTCGACGTCGCCGCGCTTGGCAGCGTCGTGGAGCATCTCGCCCTCGG
>CAZQET010000051.1:0-2328 GCA_964591825.1 uncultured Conexibacteraceae bacterium | reverse complement strand
GCCAATCGCAGCGAGCTTGAGGATTCGGTGGTCGGTGGGCATCAAGAAGTCTGGGGGCGCGCGTGGCCAAGCAGATCAAGGACGCAGGGCGCAGCCTTTGCTGGAGGCAAAGGCAAGCCCGAGGACGAAGAGATGCGCAGTGCCACGCGGGTCATCCAGGTGTGCGGGGTCGTGGAGGCGGGCATCTAAAGCCGGATCTCGATGTCGACGCCGGCAGGCAGCGAGTCGACGGTTTTCGGCGACGGCTGGAGAATGTCGATCAGGCGCTTGTGAGTGCGCATCTCGAAGTGCTCGCGCGAGTCCTTGTCCTTGAACGGCGAGCGGATCACGCAGTAGACGTTCTTCTCGGTCGGCAGCGGCACCGGACCGGAGACGCTGGCGCCGGTGCGCTCGGCGGTCTCGACGATCTCACGGGCAGCCCGATCTATGGCGTCGTGGTCGTACGCCTTGAGCCTGATGCGAATTTTCTGCGCTGCTATCGCTGCCACTCGAACTCGTCGTCTCTTTCTCGCGCGCTTTACCGCGCATAAAGGGCGGGGCCCCGTTTCTTGGGGCGCCGCCCCCTTGGTCGTATGTCTTTGCGGTTGTCTCGCTGCCCGCGAGCAGCGAAAGGGCGGGCCCAGCGCCCGCCCTCGAATGTGGAACGCCTACTCGATGATCTCGGAGACGACCCCCGAGCCGACGGTCCGGCCGCCCTCGCGGATTGCGAAGCGCAGGCCCTGGTCCATGGCGATCGGCTGGATCAGCTCGATCGTCATCTCAACGTTGTCGCCCGGCATCACCATCTCGGTCCCCTCGGGGAGGTTGGCGATCCCGGTCACGTCGGTCGTGCGGAAATAGAACTGAGGCCGGTAGCCCGAGAAGAACGGAGTGTGGCGACCACCCTCCTCCTTCTTCAGGCAGTAGACCTCGGCCTTGAACTTGGTGTGCGGCGTGATCGAGCCGGGCTTGCAGAGCACCTGGCCGCGCTCGATCTCCTCGCGCTTGGTGCCGCGCAGGAGGCAGCCGACGTTGTCGCCCGCCTGACCCTCGTCGAGGATCTTGCGAAACATCTCGACCCCGGTCACAGTGGTCTTGCTGCTCTCAGGATGGATGCCGACGATTTCGACCTCGTCGCCGGTGTTGACGATGCCCTGCTCGATGCGACCGGTCGCGACGGTGCCGCGGCCGGTGATCGAGAAGATGTCCTCGATCGGCATCAGGAAGGGCTTGTCGAGCTCGCGCACGGGCTCGGGGATGTAGGAGTCGAGCGCGTCGGCGAGTTCGAAGACCGCCTTCTGGGCCTCTTCGTCGCCTTCCAGCGCCTTCAGCGCCGAGCCCTTGATGATCGGCGTGTCGTCGCCAGGGAAGTCGTACTCGTTGAGCAGGTCCTTGACCTCCTCCTCGACCAGCTCGATCAGCTCTTCGTCGTCGACCTGGTCGATCTTGTTGAGGAAGACGACCACGTGCGGGACGTTGACCTGGCGGGCCAGCAGGATGTGCTCGCGCGTCTGCGGCATCACGCCGTCGGCGGCTGAGACGACCAGGATCGCGCCGTCCATCTGGGCGGCGCCGGTGATCATGTTCTTCACGTAGTCAGCGTGACCCGGGCAGTCGACGTGGGCGTAGTGGCGATTCTCCGTCTGGTACTCGACGTGCGAGGTCGCGATCGTGATTCCACGTTCCTTCTCCTCAGGCGCGTTGTCGATCTCCTCGAAGCTCTTCGCCTCGGCGCCGCCTTTCGTGGAGAGGGTTTTGGTGATCGCGGCCGTCAGCGTCGTCTTCCCATGGTCGATGTGACCGATGGTGCCGACGTTCACGTGCGGCTTATCACGCTCGAACTTCTCCTTGGACATCTCTCTCCGTTCTGCCTTTCGAAAGTTGGGGGGCTGAGGTCGGTTTCTGTCTGGTTTGACTGCTTAAGTTTGTGAAGTCATGCCTGGCAGGGCTTTTTTGTCCTGCCTGCGGGCGAACCTGGGAAATATAGCCAGATGTGCGCCTTGATCGCGGTCGGGGCTAGGAAGCTGCACCCACCGGCTCACCCGCCCGGTGCTCGACGATCTCCTCGGCGATGCTCGCCGGGACCTCTTCGTAGCGCTCGAACTGCATCGTGTAGGTGGCGCGCCCCTGCGTGGAGGATCGCAGATCGGTCGCGTAGCCGAACATCTCGCCGAGCGGCACGAATGCCTGGACGGCGAGCGCGTTGCCGCGTGGCTCTTGGCCCTGGACCTTGCCCCTGCGGCGGGAGAGGTCGCCGATCACGTCGCCGAGGAAGTCCTCGGGCGTGACCACCTCCACCGCCATCACCGGTTCCAGAAGAACCGGGCTGGCCTTGCGGGCGCCCTCTTG
>CAZQET010000050.1:0-6592 GCA_964591825.1 uncultured Conexibacteraceae bacterium | reverse complement strand
CGCACGACGCTGCTGATCGCCCGCTTCGCTGCCGCGGCCGGCCTCTCCTCCGCCTACGCCCTCGCCGTCTACGCCGCCGCCCTGGTGATTACCTGGGAGACCGGCCACTGGGCGCCCGACCACCTCGTCGGGCCCGGCCTTGCCCTGGCGCTGGCGGTCAGCATCGTCGCGGCGATATCGCTGCTGGCCTCGACCGTACTGTCGGTGACTGCTCAGGGCATCGTCGTCTTCATGATCTACGGCGCGGGTCTCACCGCCGGCCTGCTCGCCCAGATCGGTCACGCGATCCACTCCAGCACCCTGCACTCGATCGGCCGCGTCGCCAGCTGGACGCTCCCCTTCGAGGGCCTCTACGCGGCGGCGTTGCACGCTCTGATCTCCGAAACCTCCGGCCTCACCGGGGTCGTGCTGCAGCTCGGCCCCTTCGGCGGCTCCGAAGCCGCCAGCCCGGGACTGATCGCTTGGGCGCTGCTCTACACGCTCGGCCTGCTCGCGGTTGCGGCTCTTCTCTTTACTCGCCGAGACCTCTGAGCGTCGCTACGCCGTCGGCGCAATCGCCTCGGGGCCGAGCTCATCGGGGCTGGTGTAGCCGCACAGCGCCATCGTCAGGTCGAGCTCGGCGAGGACCATCTTCAGCACCGTCTCGACGCCCTGCTGGCCCTCGAGTGCGAGGCCCCAGACGTAGGGACGGCCGAGGCAGACGGCGTCGGCGCCCAGCGCGAGCGCCTTGAGCACGTCGCTGCCGCTGCGGACGCCGCTGTCGAAGAGGATCGCGAGGTTCCCGCCGGCCGCCTCGGCAATCGGCGGCAGGGCGTCGAGCGAGGCGATCGCGCCGTCCACCTGGCGGCCGCCGTGGTTGGAGACGACGATGCCGTCGACGCCCCGGGCCGCCGCCTCGCGCGCGTCGTCGGGATGCTGGATCCCCTTGACGACGATCGGCAGCTCGGTCTGCTCGCGCAGCCAGGCGAGGTCGTCCCAGCTCAGCGCCGGGTTGGCCTGGATGCCGAGGAAGTGACCGGTGGCGGCACCCGCGTCCTCCTCCGGGGTCCTCTCCAGCGCCGCGCGGAAGACCGGGTCCTGGAAGTAGTTGGCGACGCCCATGCCGTTGAGAAAGGGGAGCCAGGCCTGCTGCAGGTCGCGGGGCTTCCAGCCGGGGACGAAGGTGTCGACCGTGAGCACGATCGCGCCATAGCCGGCGGCGCCGGCGCGCGCGACGAAGCTGGCGGCCAGCTCCCGATCGTTGGGCCAGTAGAGCTGGAACCAGCGCGGCGCCTCGCCGCCCGCCTCAGCGATCTCCTCCAGCGTGAAGTGGGAGGCGGTG
Source organism: uncultured Conexibacteraceae bacterium (assembly GCA_964591825.1). GTDB lineage: Bacteria > Actinomycetota > Thermoleophilia > Solirubrobacterales > 70-9 > VRUE01. The sequence continues at coordinate 5,271 of CAZQET010000050.1, read as the reverse complement.
CTGGCGATCATCGGCACGCCGAGGGCGGCGGCGGCGCGCGCGGTGGCCAGCTCGCCGTCGGAGTGGACCACCTTCTGCACGCCGATCGGGGCAAGCAGCAGCGGCGCCGGCATCTCCGTGCCCAGCACGGTGGTGGAGAGGTCGCGAGTGGCGACGTCGCGCAGCATCCGCGGCACGATCCGCCGCCGGGCGAAGGCGGCGCGGTTGGCGTCCATCGTGTCCTCGCTGCCGGCGCCCGCGAAGACGTAGTTGGCCGCGCGCTCCTCCATCGCCTCGCGGGCGAGCTTCTCCAGCTCGGCGACGGCGACCGGGATCGAGGGCGCCTCGCCGCCCAGGCCGCGCGCGTAGATCTCGCGGTAGTGGTCGGCGAAATCTCCCATTCGTCGCGAAGGCTATCCGCGACGGGTGTCGACGTTTTTCTCAGACATTTGCTGAGTAATACAGAATCCAGGCAAATTCTACTTAATTTTAAGTAACCGAAACTCGATCAACTGCCGACCCGACCTTGTCGAGACGGGCGGACATAGGGAGGTTCGTCGCTATGGAAAACAAAGCAGCACCCCAAGAGCTCATCACCCGCGGCATGCGCGCCGCTGCGATCGCGACCTTTGTGGCGCTGCTTGCGTCACTCTCGATCATGGCCGGCGGGGCCGCCGCCAAGCGCCACACCCTGGTGGGGCGCGACGGCAAGATCCACGCCTGTTACCGCGTCAAGGGCAAGCCCAAGGGCATGGTCCGGGTGGTCCGCAGCCGCAGCCATCACTGCCGGCGCGGTGAGCGCAGGCTGGCGTGGAGTGTGACCGGCGACGCGAGTCAGGCCGGCCAGGCGGGCGCCAACGGCCAGGATGGGCAAGCCACCGCGGGTGGGACGACCACCACCAGCAAAGAAACGGCGCTGGAAACGAAGGTCGCCGGCCTGACGCTGCAGGTCGAACAGCTCGAAAGCCTGGTGAAAGGGCTCGCCGGCGAAGTGAACGGCGTCGAAGGCCTGCTCAACGGGGTCGAACCCGGCGACCTGGGCGGTGTGCTCAACCGGGTAAACGGTCTCGAAGGCACGCTCGAAGGCGTCGACAACGAAGGCCTGACCCACGCGGTCAGCGCGGTCAAAGACGTGACCGGCGCCAAACTGCTCGAAGCGGTGAACGCCGTGCCCCTGGTCGACGAAGTCTGCGCCCAAACGGAAGCGCTGACCGGGGTGACCAACGAATTCGGCACGGAATTCCAGAAACTGCTGACGACGCTCTCCGGCTCGCTGCTGGGCGCGATCTTCGGCGGCGTCGAAGTCCCCGGCACGGTCGACGAAACGCTCAGCTGTCCCAGCTGAACGAGGCGATGGATAGTGTGGGAGTCGAGTGATCGACTCCCACACCCACCTCTTCCTCTGCGAGCGTCCCGAGGCCGAGGTCGTCGCGGCGGCAAGCGAGGCTGGGGTCGTGAGAATGCTCAACGTCGGCCTCGACGCTGAGTCGAACGCCGCCGTGCTCGCTGCCTCCGCCCGCCACGAGAGCGTCTACGCGACCGTCGGCTGCCACCCGACCGAGGCGGCCGGGTTCGACGACGCCCGGGCGGAGGAGATCGCTGGTCTGGCCGCCGAGAACGGGAAGGTGCGGGCGATCGGCGAGACCGGCATCGACTACTACCGCGAGACTGCGAGTCGCGCGGATCAGCACCGCGCCTTCGAAGCGCAGATCGAGATCGCCCGGGATCGCGGCCTGCCGATCGTGATCCACGCCCGCGATCCCGACGGCGAGACCGGCGCCGTCGACGACGTCTTCCGCATCCTCGACGAGCGCGGCGACGGGGTGGAGGTGATCCTCCACTGCTTCCTCGCCCCCTGGCGGGTCGCGGATGCGATCGAGCGTGGCTGGTACTGCTCCTTCTCGGGGGTCGTCACCTTTCCCAGCGCCGAGGAGCTGCGCGAGGCGGCGGCGAAGCTGCCCGACGAACTGGTCCTGGTCGAGACCGATGCGCCCTACCTGGCTCCGCAGCCAGTTCGCGGCAAGCCCAATGAGCCGCGTCACGTGGTCTCCACGGCCGAGGTCGTCGCCGAGGTGCGCGGCGTCGGCTACGCCGAGCTGGAGCGCACGGTGGAGGCCAACGCCGCCCGGCTCTTCGACTGGTAGCGGTGGTCAGGCTCGGTCAGAACTTCCTCGCCGACCCCAACCTGCTGGACGCGATCGTCCGCGACGCCGAGCTGGGCGGGGGAGAGGTCGTGCTCGAGGTCGGTGCGGGGGAAGCGGTGTTGAGCGAGCGGCTCGCCGAGGTCGCCGGCCACCTGCACACGGTCGAGATCGACCGCGGCCTCGAGCACGCCCTCGCTGCGCTCGCCACGCGGTCGAACGTGAGCCTTCACTGGGGCGATGCGATGAGGCTGGACCTGGCGGGGCTGGAGCCGGCGCCGACGGCGATGATCGCCAACCTTCCCTACGCGGTGGCGACGCCGCTGATCCTGCGCACGATCGAGGAGCTTCCCTCGCTGTGCCGGTGGACCGTGATGGTGCAGCGCGAGATCGCCGACCGCCTGCGCGCGGCGCCGGGCAGCCGCACCTACGGGGCGCCGAGCGTGCTCGTCCAGCTCGCCTGCGAGGCGCGCCTGCTGCGCGCCGTCGACCCCGCCGTCTTCCGTCCCCGGCCGCGGGTCGAGTCGGCGATCCTGGCGCTGCGCCGCACCGGTCCGGGCGCCGATCCCCCGACCCGCGATCTGGTCCGCGCCGCCTTCGCCCACCGCCGCAAGGCCCTCGCCCGCTCGGTCGAGCACGGCAGCCCCGGCTCGCTAGCGCCGGTGCGAGCGGCCCTGAAAGACCTCGGCCTGCCCGCCGATGCGCGCGCCGAGTCGCTCGCGCCGGGCGATTTCGCCGCCCTATCGGCGAAGCTGCGCCCTGACGCCTGAGGCGCGACCCGCCGATGCAGATCCAAGCACCCGCAAAGCTCAACCTCTGCCTCTACCTCGGCCCGCGACGCGAGGACGGTCTGCACGAGCTCTGCTCGCTCTTCGAGCCGCTCGCCCTGGCGGACCTGATCACGCTTCCGACATTGACCACATCAGGGGTGGATCAAAGTCGGAAGGGGCCGGAGAAGGGGCGCGACGAAGTCGTCTGCCCAGGGATCGAAGGGGAGAACCTCGCCGCTCGCGCCCTGGCGGCACTGCGCGAGCGCGGTTGGGACCATCCCCCACTGCGGATCGAGATCGAGAAGCGGATTCCGGTCGCCGCGGGCCTTGGCGGCGGCAGTGCCGACGCCGCCGCCGTGCTGCGCCTGGCGGCCGGGGAGGTGGCCGACCTCGAGGAGATCGCCGCCGCGCTCGGCGCCGACGTGCCCTCACAGTTGGAGCCGGCGCTCGCCTTGGTGCGCGGCTCAGGCGAGCGGGTCGAGCGGTTGCCGCGACCGGCGCCGCACGCGGTCGTCCTGCTGCCCGACGGGGGCGGTCTCGGCACCGCCCAGGTCTTCGCCGAGGCCGACCGGCTCGACTTGGGTCGCCCAGCGGAGGAGCTCGACGGCTTGGCCCGCCGACTGCGCGAGGCCGCCGGCGCAGGCGCCTCGCCCCTCGACTACCCCCCCGAGCTCCTGCTCAACGACCTCGAGCCGGCGGCGCGCTCGCTGCGGCCGCGGATCGGCGCGGCGCTGGACGAGCTGCGGGAGGTGGGCGCCGCGCACGCCATGCTAACCGGCTCGGGGCCCACCGTCTTCGGCCTCTTCGCTGATCTCGCCGCCGCCCACGAGGCGGCGACGCGGCTCGACCGTGCAGACGTGATCATCTGCGAGGCGGGGAGCGCGCCATGAGGCTGCCGGGGGAGGGGGGCGGCAACCGCAAGCGCATTGTCATCGCCGTGGTCGTCGCGGCGGTCGCCACCGGGTACTACCTGCTCAGCCGCCAGCTCGGCCATCTCGACCTGCAGGGGCTGCTCGAAGACGTCTCCGAAACGCTCGGCGCCTGGACCTACCTGCTGGTCGGCGTCTTCGCCTTCGCCGAGACCGGCGCCTTCGTCGGCCTCGTCGTTCCCGGCGAGACCGTGATGCTGCTCGGCGGGGCGGTCGCCGGGCAGGGCGCGATCAACATCTACCTGCTGATCGCGATCGCCTGGTTCGCCGCCTGGCTCGGTGACACGACGAGCTTCCTGATCGGCCGCCGCCTCGGCCGCGAGTTTGTGATCGAGCACGGCCCCCGGTTCGGCATCGGTCACGAGCGCTTCGAAAAGGTCGAGGACTACTTCGCCCGCCACGGCGGCAAGACGATCTTCATCGGCCGCTTCGTCAGCCTCGTGCGCGCCTTCGCTCCCTTCATCGCTGGCAGCTCCGGCATGCGCTACCGCGCCTTCGTCCCGTACAGCATCCTCGGCACCGGGCTCTGGGCCAGTGCCCACATCCTGATCGGCTACTTCTTCTCGCGCAGCATCGAGAGCGCCGCCAAGTACGCCGGGCGGGGCGCCTTCGTGCTCGCCACCACGATCGTCGTCGTCGCCGGCGCGGTCGTCCTCTATCGCCGCTTCCGCGAGGAGGGCAACCGGCGCGCCGCCGTCGCCTGGATGGAACGCCACGGCGCGACGCGCTGGCTCGTCATCCTGGCGCGGCGCTTCCAGCCGCAGCTGCGGTTTCTCTGGGAGCGGGTGACGCCGGGCGGCACCTTCGGGCTCGAGTTCACCTCGCTGATGGCAGTGCTCGCCGTCTCCGGCTTCGTCCTCGTCGCCTACACGGTGATCGTCGGCGGTGAACCCGGGCCGACCCCGGGGGACACGACCGCGATCGAAATCGCCGAACGCCTGCGGATGGAATGGCTGACCGAGGTCGCCAAGGTGATCACCCAGCTCGGCTCCTCGCTCGTCACCGGCCTGCTCGCCCTCGCCGCCGCGGGGCTGCTGGCGGCGCGGCGACGCTGGGCCGAGCTCGGCGTCCTGGTCGGCGGGGTCGTGCTGATCGTCTGCGGCGCTCACCTGCTCAAGGACGTGGTCGACCGTCCCCGCCCCGGTGGCGGCCTGATCGACGTTTCCGGCTCCTCCTTTCCCAGCATCCACGCCGCCTACTCGACCTTCTACGTCTGGCTGGCGGTGACGATCGTGATGCGCCTGCGGCCGGGAATGGCGCGGGGGGCGTTGGTGATCGTGGCCGGAATCGCTCTGACCGCCCTGGTCGGGCTCTCGCGGGTGTATCTCAGCGTCCACTACCTGAGTGACGTCAGCGCCGGCTGGGCGCTAGGGGCGGCTTCCTTCTCGCTCTGCGCCGCGATCGCGCTGATCGTCACCACCATCGGAGCGGTGCGGCAGAATGGGGTCGATG
>CAZQET010000049.1:0-9003 GCA_964591825.1 uncultured Conexibacteraceae bacterium | reverse complement strand
GTAATGGGGGGCCAGGCCGGGGAGCAATGGCCCGTAGCGGGCCACGCGGTCCTTCTCATCTATGGCGACCAGCGTCCCTTTCAGATCGAGAAAGTGGGGGATGGTCGTGAACATGTCCCACGTTTGCCAGAGCCCCGTCGCGTCTCAGCCACGTGGTGTCTGTCGACCCCGGTGGTAGCCCGGCCGGCTCCCTCGTCGAGAGCCCCGATCAGCTTTGCGCCCCCGCCTCACGACGAGTTTGCCTTTAAGCACCGAAGCACTGGCAGATCTATTTACCCTCCCCTAATCGGCCCTCAGCCCAATGCCTTGATCCCTGAAACTAGGCCTTCTTCTCCCCAAAACTCGGGTTTCGAAGTCAATCCCTGCATAACCGGTCCACCCCAGATCCATGTCACGCTGTAGGGCGCCGAGCGCAAAGCGATGTGCGGTCGCGCCGCTTGCTCTGATGCACATCCGACCTTGACCCCGCTCTGGGGTGGTCAAGGTCGGATGCGAGATGCATCGGGCTCGTAGGCCTTGGTCAGTGAGGTTCCTGATGCTGCCGATTTAGACAGAGACGAGGACGAGGTTCTCGTCGGAGCCGGAAAGAGCTTCCATGTCGTCGGGGTCCGAGGTGATGAGGATTGCGCCCTGCTCGAGGGCGCAGCAGACGACGTGGGCGTCGGCAATGTCGGTTTTGTCCCGGCAGCCGAGGCGCTCGCCGACTTCTTTGGCGCGGGCCTCGTCCAGCAGGTCGACCTCTCCAGCGGATACCAATCGGGCGAGCACTGCGGATCGTGGGCCTCCACGCCAGACCTGGGCGAGCACACTGGCAGGGACGAGGATCCTCTCTCGGGTCTCGCCCGCCGTCTTCAGGAACCCCCGGATCCGACGATTGCCTCGCTCGAAGGCGATCAACGCTCCTGCATCGAGGATGAAGGCGCCTCCCGGCGCTCTGCCCGAACCCTTGCCATTTCCCTGCTCGCCCACTCCGTCGCCTCCTCGCCGATCGGACCGTGTTCGGCCTCGGAAAGCTCGAGTGCTTCCTGTAGAGCGCGCGAGCGCCTGCGGGAGATGACAGAGTCTTCGATCGCGGCTGAGACCGTAGGGGCACGGCCGGCCTCGACGTCTTCCTTGGCGATTTCGACTACCTCTGGCTCCACCGAGATCGTGATCCTTTTCTTCATACGGAGCATCATACGCTCCGTCGTTGACTCCTCGGGCGACCGTAGGGCACCGCGACGCACGCGTGGCGCGCGGAATGTGCCGCCTTCGTGACGCTCAGCGGATCTTTTCGTAGAGGCTGAGCAGCGGCAGGTACATCGAGATGACGATGAAGCCGACCATGCTGCCGACGAAGACGATCATCAGCGGCTCGATCAGGGCGGTGAGGGCCTTGACCTTGGCATCGACCTCGGCCTCGTAGAAGTCGGCGATCTTGGCCATCATGTGCTCCAGCTGACCGGTTTCCTCGCCGACCGCGACCATGTGGCCGACCATTGGCGGGAAGATCGCGTTCTGCTCGATCGGCGCAGCCAGCGAGCCGCCGCGCTTGACCGAGGCGTAGACATCGTCCATCGACTGCTCGATCACCACGTTGCCGGAGGTCTCACCGGTGAGTTTGATCGCCTGCAGCATCGGCACGCCGGAGGAAACCGAGCCGGAGAAGGTGCGCGACCAACGGGCCAGGGCCACCTTCTGGATCACGTCGCCGATCTTGAACGGGATGCGCAGCGTGAAGCGGTCCCAGGCTTCTTTGCCGCGTTCGGTCCGCTTCCAGCGGAAGAAGAGGATCGCCGAGATTGCGATGCCGGGGATGATCGCGAACCAGTAGCTGGTGAGAGCGTGCGATACATCGACGCAGAGCTGCGTCGGCGGCGGCAGACTTGAGCTTTCGCCCGGGTGTTCTTCGGCAATTTCTTTGAAGACGTTGACGAAGACTGGGATCACGAAAACGACGATCGCGACCAGCACAATGACCGCGAATCCGAAGACCAGCGCCGGGTACATCATCGCCCCTTTGACTTGGCGGCGCAGGGCGTCGGTCTTCTCGACCTGGAAGGCGATGCGGTCAAGGGCGTCTTCGAGCCGACCCGACTGCTCGCCGGAGCGGACCATCGCCCGGAAGAGCTTGTCGAAGACCTTGGGGTGGCGCGACATCGCCTGCTCGAGAGTGCTCCCCGCCTCGACGTCGGCGCGGATGCCGGCCGTCGCCTCGCGGATCTCTTCGTCCTGCGTCTGCTCCTCGAGCGAGTGCAGGGTGCGTAGCATCGGCATCCCGGAAGCGACCAGGGTGGCGAACTGGCGCGAGTAGACGGCCAGCTCACGCATGTCGACGCCCTTCCACTGGCGCCAGAGATCCTCGATCTGGAACGGTTTGCTCTTCTCACTGACGTCGAGGACGATCAGTCCGCGCTGACGCAGCTGATCGGTGACCTGGGCCTTGGACTCGGCTTCGACCTCGCCCGCGGTCGCGGCGCCGGCCAGGTCCATCGCCCGGAAAGCGAAGGTGGTCGCACCGGCCATCGCCTATGCCCCCTGGGTGTAGGAGGGAGGCGCCATCGAGGGTTGGGGCGCGGCGGCGGCCCCGTTGCCTACGTTGGTGAGCGCCGCCGGAGCCTCGACCGCCCCACCGAGCAGTCGCTTGAGCTCCTCCGGGACGGAGGCACGCTGTTCGGCCAGCGAGCGGGTGACCTTGCCGGACTGCACAAGCCGCGCCAGGTCGGCGTCCATTGTCTGCATCCCCACCGCGCCGGAGGTCTGCACCGCGGCGTAGATCTGGTGGGTCTTGCCCTCGCGGATCAGGTTGCGGATCGCCGGCGTCGGCACCAGCACCTCGCAGGCGACCGTGCGGCCCATGCCATCGGCGGTCGGCAGCAGCTGCTGGGTGACGATCCCCTGTAGCGCAATCGAGAGCTGGGTGCGCACCTGGCCCTGCTGCTGAGGGGGGAAGACGTCAATGATGCGGTCGACCGTCTGCGCGGTCGACTGGGTGTGCAGGGTGGCGAAGACGAGGTGGCCGGTCTCGGCCGCGGTCAGCGCGGTGGAGATCGTCTCCAGGTCGCGCATCTCGCCGACGAGGATGACGTCGGGGTCCTCTCGCAGGGCGGCGCGCAGGCCGAGGGAGAAGTCCTCGGCGTCGGCGCCGACCTCGCGCTGGTTGACGATCGAGCGCTTGTGCTGGTGGAGGAACTCGATCGGATCCTCGATCGTCAGGATGTGGTCCTGATTCTCGGAGTTGATCACGTCGATCATCGCCGCCAGGGTCGTGCTCTTGCCCGAGCCGGTCGGGCCGGTGACGAGGACGAAGCCGCGCGGTTTCGCCGCCAGCTCACGCAGCACGGGCGGCACACCGAGCGACTCGAGCGCCGGGATGTCCTGCGGCACGAGGCGGAAGGCGGCGGAAACCGCGCCCCGCTGGAAGAAGCAGTTGACGCGGAAGCGGGCGACGTTCGGGATCGCGTAGGCGAAATCGAGCTGCTTGTGGTTCTCGAAGCGCTTGCGCTGGTCGTCGTTGAGGATCGAGTAGACGACCTCGCGCGTCTCCTGCCCGGTCAGCACCGGGTAGCCCTCCATCGGCGTGATCTTGCCCTTGTCGCGGATCGCCGGGGGGAAGCCCGGGGTCAGGTGGACGTCAGAGGCTTTCACCTCGACCATGTGGCCGAGGACCTGCGAGAAGTCGAAGTCCATGGGGGCTAGATCGTCCTCTCGGCCCAATTCCTCGATACTCGAAACGAGGTATGCAGCCGCTCAGGCAGTGACACGGATGATCTCCTCGAGGCTGGTCAGGCCGGCGCGAACCTTGGCGACGCCGTCCTCGCGCAGGGTCAGCATCCCCTCCTCACGAGCGACCGCCGTGATCTCGGCCTCCGAGGCGTGGTCGACCGCCATCTCCTTGATCCGCTCGCTCATCCGCATCACCGAGTAAACGCCGACCCGGCCGCGGTAGCCACTCTGGTTGCAGCGCGAGCAGCCGGCCGGCTCGTAGGCCTCGAGCTCGCCGCCGACCCGGATCTCGGCGTCGGCGAGGGCCTGCTGGGACACGATCGTGCGCTGCTTGCAATGGGTGCAGAGCTTGCGCGCCAGGCGCTGGGCGACGACGCAGTCGACGGCGGAGGCGGTGAGGAAGGCCTCGATGCCCATCTTGGTCAGCCGCGTGATCGCCCCAGGCGCATCGTTGGTATGGAGGGTGGTCAGCATCATGTGGCCAGTCAGAGCGGCCTCGATCGCGATCCGCGCGGTCTCGCCGTCGCGGATCTCGCCGACCATCACCACGTCGGGGTCGGCGCGCAGGATCGAGCGCAGGCCGGTGGCGAAGTCGAGCCCGGCTTTGCGGTTGACGTTGATCTGGTTGATCCCGGTGAGGCGGTACTCGACCGGGTCCTCGATCGTGATGATGTTCTTCTCGACGTCGTTGATCTCCTGCAGGGCGGCGTACAGCGTCGTGCTCTTGCCCGAGCCGGTGGGGCCGGTGACCAGCACCGCGCCGTAGGCCTGGTGGAAGGCGGCCTCGAAGCGCTCGCGCGCGCTGCCGTCCATGCCGAGGTCGTCGAGCGAGCGCTGCGCGTTGTCCTTGTCGAGGACGCGGATCGTCGCCCCCTCGCCGCGCTGGGTCGGCAGGGTCGTGATGCGCAGGTCGACGCGGCGATCCTCGACCGTGACGCTGACCCGGCCGTCTTGGGGCACGCGCTTCTCGGCGATGTTGAGGTCGCTCATGATCTTCACCCGGGAGATCACCGCGTTGACCATGCGCTTGGGGACGTGGGCTGCCTCGCGCAGGACACCGTCGACGCGGAAGCGCACCCGCATCTCTCCCTCGCCGGGCTCGAAGTGGACGTCGGAGGCGCCCTCCCCTACCGCCTGACCGAGGATGCTGTAGACGAGCTTGATCACCGGCGCGTCTTCGGCGCTGACTTCGATGTCGCTGACCGCGGCGAGCTCGTCCTCTTCTGCCTCGCCCTCGGTCACCGCCTCGCTGACGGCGCTCTGCAGCGTGTTGAGGCGGGCGATCAGCGCCTCTATGTCTTCGGCGGCGGCAACCGCCACGCGGCAGTCGAGGCCGGTGGCGAGCTGGATGTCGTCGACGGCGAGGACGTTGGTCGGGTCCGCCATCGCCACGATCAGGGCCTGCTTGTCGGCGTAGCCGACCGGCAGTGCCATGTAGCGACGGGCGGTGTTGACCGGGATCAGATTGGCGGCCGCCATGTCGACCTGGTAGACGGCGAGGTCGACGTGGTCAAGGCCGTAGCGCTCGGCGACCGCGCGCGAGAGCTGGTCGGCGTCGATCGCACCCTGGTCGAGCAGCAGGCGCTCGGGGGGGCGACCCGCGGTGCGCGCCTCTTCGATCGCCTGCCGGGCGCGCTCTTCGGGCACGAAGCCGAGGTCGACGAGGACGTCGGTGACGAAGCCGCTGGCGCGGCCGCGGGCGACGGGCGGCGTCAGCCCCGGCGTGCCACTCGTCTCCGGCGTCAGCGCCGGCGCGGTCGAGTCGCCGGATTCGGGGACCGGCCGCAGATGGCTCGGGTAGTCCCGCTGGTCCATTGGGCTACGGGTGGTAGTCGAGCGTCGGGCCCTTGTAGCCGGCGTCGATCACCGCCTGCTCGACGCTGGCTCCGGTCTGGAAGCCGTAGCTGACCGAGGCGGTCGGGATCGTCTGGTGCAGGTCCTTTGGCCGCACGACGACAAGCGCCGGCACGCGGTTGACGCCGACGCCCTCGGTGATCGCCGCATAGCGCGAGATCTTGCTCGCCGAGACGACGAAGGTCGTCGCCTGGGGCAGGGAGGCGAGGCTGTCGGTCGCGGCCTTGACCAGCTTGTCGTCGATGCCGCCGTCGTGGACGAACAGGAGGACGACGGTCTTGCCTTCCTTCCAGGCGGCGGTGACCTCGTGCGGCAGCGGCTTGGCGTGACGGGCCGAGGCCCGGTTGACCATCGCCAGCGCCGCTTCCACCCCGGCGGGCGGTTCGGCGGCACTTTCGCTGACGGCGCTGGCGGTCGCGCCTTCGCCGGATTCCGATTCGGATTCGCCGCCTCCGTGGCCACCCATCGAGGACATCACGAAGACGCCGCCGAGGAGCAGCAGCACGCCGATCACGGCGAGCTGCATCATCGGGTTTTCATTCAGCTTCTCTCTCATACGTCCGCTTAGTAGCTCGACAGAAAAAGGCTTGAGCTTGAGCGCTGGGCGCCAATCGCCCGACCGGGAATCGAAGCGCTAACAGCTGGCGTTCGGCGCCGCACCGACAGCGGGGACGCCCGTGCATTCGACGTAGAACTGCGGAGAGAAGTAGCGCGCGGTCGTGACCGTTTCTTCGCTGACCTCGCCGCCTTCGGGTTCGCCTTCTTCTTTTTTCCCGACTTCCGTGATCGGGGTGATTTCGACTGGTGGTTTGTAGCCAGCGTCGTTTTCGAACCTGCCGTTGCCGCTGATCACGATTTTCTTGCCCGCCATCACGCCCTTGTAGACGCCGTTGCCGGAGATGTTGATCGTCGTGTTCGGGCCGTAGATGACGAATTCATCGGTGGTCGAGGCGTTGCCGGCGATGTTGACGCTGGTCGGCGTGGTGGTCGAGCCGAGCAGGTAGAAGGCCGGCATTACGGTTTTGCTCGTCGAGGCGATGCGCGTGTTGCCGGTCATCGAGATCTGCGCCGTGCCCGAGGAGAGGCCGCAGTTCTCGGGGGTGTCGAAGAAGAAGCGCACCGTGGCCCCGGAGCCCATGATCAGCTGCGAGTTGCCGCTCAGGCTGATCGAGCAGACCCAGTAGTCGCCGCCGTTCACGGTCAGCGTGTCGTTTGAGCTCACGGTGATCGCCCTGGTGGACGCGTTCCACGGTTTGGTCGAGTTGCGCTTTCCGCTGTAGGAGTCCAGTTCGCAGCCAGTCGGTTCTTTGGTCGGTTTTGTCTTCGTGCACGCAGCCAGGCGGTAGTCGGAGTTGTTGGTCGCGATGTCGCTGGGCATGAAGCTCGAGACCGGGGGCAGCGTCTTGTTGCCTTCGGTTTCGACATAGCCGGGACACTGTTTGGCATTGCCGGTTTTTTCGAATTTTTTGCCAACACCGTGGCGAGCGTCGCCGCAGACATCGGCGTTGCCAGACGCGGTGATATTGCCGTTGGTGCCGATTCCGACCCGCACGTCGGCGTTGCCGCTCAGTTCGATCCCTTCCTGGCCGATCAGTCCCTCGACTGCAATCGATTCGCCTTCGCTAGTCGAGCCGCTGCTTTCTTCGCTGCCCGTGCCTTCGCCTTCGCTTTCGTGTTTGATCGTCTTCTGCACCGCCGATTCTTCGTAGGCGACCTCGATCCGGCGGCTGGCACCGCTGACCGTGCCGGTGGAGACAACGCAGAGCTCGTATTCGCCGCAGGTCGAGCCGGCGGGGCTGACGCGGTATGTGTACGTGCCACCACCGACGGTGCCGGTCACTTTCGGGCACCAGCCATCGGTTTCGGCTTCGGCGCCTTCCAGGACCCCGCCAGCGCCCATGCGCATGCAGGGATGGTCGGCGAGAACAACCGCGTAACGGTCGATGCGCATGCGGGCGATGTTCGCCCCCGCGTCGGCAACCGCGATCGCGCTCTTGGTGGACGAGTCGCGATGGGAGCCCTGCTGGACGTTGACCGTGGCGACGACGGCGGCGCTGGCGAGCGCCATGCCGGCGATCATCGCGAAGAGCGCGACCGGCAGGGCCATGCCGCGCTCGCTGCGGGCAAGCTCGCGGAGGCGACGGACGATTGGGGGGGGGATTTGCACTGTCCGGTTGATCGGCCGTCGATTCGCCGGGCTTGAGCCGTACAAACCGCGCCTTTAGTCGATTGGACGCCCGTACTAAGACGCAGGCTCGCCGGCAAGCTGCTCAATGCCGCTGGCGCGCTGACCTCCGGCCGAGAGCATCAGCTTGAAGTCGTGCGGGCTGGAGGCGTAGTCGAGCGCGACCTGCTCGGAGACCTTGCCCTCCATCACGTAGCCGAGCAGCGACTGGTCGAAGGTGCGCATCCCGTAGTACTCGCCCTCGGCGATGACCTCGGTGATCTTGCCGGTTTCCTCAGGGTTCATGATCAGGTCCTGGACGCGGCCGGTGACGACCATCACCTCGGAGGCGGGGACCCGGCCTTCACCGGTGATGTCGGGGACGAGCCGCTGAGCGATCGCGCCCTTCAGCGTCGCCGCCAGCATCACCCGCGCCTGGTGCTGCAGGTGCGGGGGGAAGAAGTCGACGATGCGGTTGATCGTCTCGGTCGCGTCGAGGGTATGGACCGTGGAGAGCACGAGGTGGCCGGTCTCGGCGGCGGAGAGCGCCGTGCGGACGGTCTCCTCGTCGCGCATCTCGCCGATCAGGATCACGTCGGGGTCCTGGCGCAGGACGCGGCGCATCGCGCGACCGAAGCTTTCGGTGTCCGAGCCGACTTCACGCTGGTTGATGATCGACATCTTGTCCTGGTGGAGGTACTCGATCGGGTCCTCGAGCGTGATGATGTGGTGCGGCTGGGTGCGGTTGATGTGGTCGATCATCGCCGCCAGCGTCGTGCTCTTGCCCGAGCCGGTGGTGCCGGTGACGAGGATGATCCCGCGCTGCTCGTCGGCCAGTTTGGTGACGACCGGAGGCAGGCCGAGCTCCTCGACCGAGCGGATGTTGAAAGGAATAGCGCGACAGACGATCGAGGTCGAGCCGCGCTGCTTGAAGACGTTGACGCGGAAGCGTGAGAGCCCGGGGATCGAGTAGGAGAAGTCGGCCTCTCCCGCTTCCTCGAACTCGGTCAGCGAGCGCACCTCGGCCATGTCGTGGAAGGCCTTCTCGGTGTCCTCGGCCGTGAGCTCCTCATAGCCGTCCAGTTGCACCAGGAGCCCGTGCTGACGGATCGTCGGCTTCTGGTTGACCTTGACGTGCAGGTCAGAGCCCTCGCGCTCGATCAGCGTGCGCAGCGCAGTGTCGATCTCGAACATCCCGACCTCTATCGGCCGGGATGTCCGTACTCCTTAGGGTTTAACTCAGGTGACCTCTCGCAACTTCTGGGCTTCGCCCAGCTGCT
>CAZQET010000048.1:0-1696 GCA_964591825.1 uncultured Conexibacteraceae bacterium | reverse complement strand
CGTCACCGACTTCGTCGAAGCCGTCAACGCCGACCCCAGCGCGATGGACAGCTACGCCCACCGCGTCGACATCCTGAGCGCTCCCGGCGACATGGGCAAAGCGCAGAGCGCATTGGAGTTCGTCTACGACCTGCGCAGCAGGGCGATGGACGAAATCGCCAACGAAATGAGCACCGCCCTCGGTGAAGTGGGCTCCCAGAAGGCGATTTCCGTGATCGCCAAACAGATGCAGAAGCTGTTCGCCAGCGACGTCCTCTACAAGGCGGTCGTGCGGCCGGAAATCAACCGCGTGCTCGCCGAGAACGGGATCGAAGGCGACGACGTCCCGGAGAGCGTCGTCCTGCCGGAAGGCACCAAATGGCTCGACCCGGCGGCGATCAGCTCGGCGCTCGGCCTGGTCAGCGGGGCCGGGACGGGCGCTTCGACCCCAGGGATCCACGGGCTCGGCCTGCTCGGCACGAGCATCAACGGGACCTCCCTGGCCTCCGAATCGACCAACGCTGTCGCGGCCGAAGAAACGCCCGAAGTCGAAGTCGAAGTCCAGAACCAGGGCAACTCGACCGAGAACGAAGTCATCGTCTCGGCAAAGGTGACAGGGGTCGGCACCCTCAACCAGACGATCAGCTCGATCGGTGCCGGGGAAACGCAGACCGTCGTGATCCCGCTCACCCCCACGCCCAAAGGCAAGGTCGAAGTCGAAGTCGAAGTCCATGCGGTCCCCGGCGAGGGGATCACGAGCAACAACAAAGCCACCTACACGGTCGAATTCGAATAGGCGGGTCCCGGGTGAAGATCGCCTACCTGGGTCCGGCGGGCACGTTTACCGAGGACGCGCTGCGGGAGGCGGCCGCCGAGGGCTTCGAGCCGCTGCGCACCGCGACAGTCCACGACGCGATCGTCGCGGTCGAACGGGGCGAGGCCGAGCGGGCGCTCGTCCCCTTCGAGAACTCGATCGAGGGCTCGGTCCGCAGCACTCTCGACACCCTCGCCTTCGAGGCCGGCGAGGTGACGATCGTCGGCGAGCACGATCACCGTGTCCGCGCTCACCTGATCGCGCGGGAGGGACTGGAGCTGGAGCGCGTGACGGAGGTCCTCTCCCACCCCCAGCCGCTTGCACAGTGCGCCCGCTTCCTGCGTGAGCGGCTGCCGGCGGCCAGGCTGCGCAGTGTCAGCAGCACGGCAGAGGCGGTGCGGACGGTCTGCGAGTCGGACGAGCCGTGGGCGGCGATCGGGGCGCGGGCGGCGGCGGAGCTCTATGGCGGCACGATCGTCGCCGAGGGGATAGAGGACGAGGCGACGAACGTCACCCGCTTCGTCTGGATCGCGGTGGCCGGGACCGCGGCTGCCGGCGAGGGCGACTGGAAGACCTCTCTCGTCTTCTCCGAGCTCGGGGAGGACCACCCGGGCGCCCTCGTCGACGCGCTGCGGGAGTTCTCGAGCCGCGACGTGAACCTGACCCGGATCGAGTCCCGCCCGCTCCGCCAGGGCCTCGGCCGCTACATGTTCTTCTGCGACCTGGAGGGCGCCGCCGAGGACGGGCCGGTCGCGGACGCGATCCGGGCGCTGCGCGACAAGGCCGAATCGGTGCGGATCCTGGGCTCCTACCCCGTCGCCCGCGGCAGCCGCGGAACGCCTGCGTAGAATTCCCGTTCGACATGGCACGGGTCCTCGTACTCAATGCGACGTATGAGCCGAT
>CAZQET010000047.1:0-8684 GCA_964591825.1 uncultured Conexibacteraceae bacterium | reverse complement strand
CCAGGGCGAGGCGAGCCGCCGCGGGCTCGGAGGCCAGCGCCTCGAGCAGGGTGGCAAGGCCGGCGCGCGCTCGGTTCGGCCAGCCCTCCTCGGCTTCGTACGCGGCTGAGATCCGGCGCACGAGGGCGTCGACTACGCCGTCGTAGGCGGCGAGGAAGCAGCCTTCCTTGTCGTCGAACATCTCGTAGAAGGTGGTGCGCGAGATGCCGGCCGCTCGGGTCAGGTCGGCGATCGTGGTCGCCGCGTAGCCCTTCTCGGCGACGACCCGGATCGTCGCCTCCAGCAGCCGCTCGCGCTGCGAGCGGGCGATCACCTCAGGAGGGAGCCGGTGGCGTCCGCGCGGTGGGCGCCACGGCTCCCGTCTCTGCCCCCGCGCCGCCGGCATTCCTCAGCGGTCCGCGGGCGCAGCTTTTCTCTCGGCCTCGCGGGCCTGCCGCAGCGCCTCCTCCTGGCCGAGATAAGGGACGGTGGTGATGTAGACGACGTCGGGGAGCAGCTCGCTCAGCCGGGTGGTGTTGCCGGCCAGGATCTGGCCAACGATCAGCGACTCAGCCGCCGAGAGCGCGGCGCGGCCGGCGCTGGAGGGGATCGCCTCTTCCTCGACCGGGTCGTCGCGCCCGCGTTCGAGCAGCGACTGCAGCACCCGCTTGCCCGAGGCGTAGAGCTCGAAGGCGCGCTCGCCCGAGGCCGGCGCCTCGACCAATGCCATGCGGGCGAAGCTTGGGCGGCTAGCGAGCAGGTCGAGGAAGGCGGTAGCGGCGTCGCGCACCATCGTCGCCCATGGCTTGTCAGGCGAGTAGACGGCGACGATGCGGCCCATCGCGTCGGCGAGGGCCACCTCCATCGAGGCGTGGAAGCAGTCCTCCTTGTCCTTGAAGAGCTCGTAGAAGGTGGCGCGGGAGACCCCGGCGCCTTCGCAGATGTCGCCGATCGTCGTCGCGCCGTAGCCCCTCTTGGCGCAGCTGCGGGCCATCGAGTTGAGCAGCCGTTCGCGCTGGGAGTGCTCGACCAGCGGCTCGGTGAGGCTGTCGAGACCGGCCGGAAGGCGCTCCTTCTCGAGCGTCGCCCCGAGGTCGCCGGCCGGCTCAGGAGCGGTGTTTCCGGGCTTTGTGGAGGCGGGTGTCACGTTCGTAGAGTGGGTAGACAACCGTGTTTAGGTAAACGCGATTGTACACCCTGAGGGCGATCTGTGGACGTTCCGGTACCGATTTAACAAAGGCGCCATCGGCTGGGAACGGCGGCGTAATCCGGATGGTCTGCGGCTGATCGAGCGGAAGCCGCTCAGCAGATTCGGCGCTGCTTTTCGCCGGCCGCCGCAGCTTGCGCCGAGGGTGCCCCGCCCATTTTCTCCAGCGCCCGCTCGATGTCATCGCTGAGCATCGACGCCATGTCGCGGCTGAAGTTCTCCTTGACCACCATGCGCAGCACCGCGACCGACTCGGCGTTGGGGGGCAGCGTGTAGGCGGGCACGATCCAGCCGCGCTCGCGCAGCCGCTCGGAGAGCTCGAAGACGTCGAGGCCGCCCTCCTTCTCGGTCGGCCGCACGACCACCACCGGCAGGTAGCGAGCGTCGTTGAGCAGCTCGAAGCGACCAGAGGCGGTCAGCGCTTTCTCCAGCTCCCCGGCGTTCTCCATCAGGTTGCCGACGATCCGCTCATAGCCCTCGTGCCCGAGACGGAGGAAGTTGTAGTACTGCAGCAGAACCGCGTTGGACGCTCGAGAGAAGTTGAGGCTGTAGTTGGCCATCTCGCCGCCGAGGTAGTTGATCTTGAAGACCAGCTCCTCGGGCACGGTCTCGATGTCGCGGAAGACCACCGTGCCCATGCCCGGGTAGACGAGGCCGAACTTGTGATTGGAGACGTTGATCGAGCGCACCTGCTCGAGTCGGAAGTCCCACTTCAGCTCCGGGTAGGCGAAGGGCGCGATGAAGCCGCCGCTGGCTCCATCGACGTGGATTGGGATGTCCCAGCCCTTCTCCTGCTTGATCTGCCGCAGCAGCTCGTCGATCCCCTCGATTTCGTCGACCTGACCGGTGAAGGTCGTGCCGAGAATGGCGCCGACCGCGATCGTGTTCTCGTCGATGTAGTCCTTGACTTCTTCCGGGCCGATGATGTGGCGGTCCGGTGTCAGCGGGATCACCCGCTGCTCAACGTCGAAGTAGCGGGCGAACTTCTCCCAGCAGGTGTGCACGTCGGCGCCGAAGACCACGTTGGGACGGGCGCTGTCGTCGCCGCGCCGCTTGCGCCATGTCCACTTGTGGGCGAGCAGGCCGAGCATGATCGCCTCCGAGGAGCCGATCGTCGCCGTGCCGGAGGGTTCGCCCTCGGTGGGCGCGTTGAAGAGCCCTCCGATCATGCTCACCACGCGGTGGTGGATCTGCTCGGTCTGGGGGTACTCGTCCTGGTCGACGAAATTTCGGTTGAGCGTCTCTGCGGCCAGCACCTCGGCCTCGGGCTCCATCCAGGTGGTGACGAAGGAGGCGAGGTTGAGCGCCGGGTTGCCGTCGAGGTTGAGCTCGTCGTGGATCAGCTGGTAGGCGGCCCGGGCCGGCATCGAGCCTTTGGGGATCGCGTGCTCGGGGATCTGCTCGGTGAAGTAGCGGCTGCTGTAGGTGGTGTTGGTGAGGCGCCCGACGGAGCCGCTCTTGACCTTTCGCATCGCCACGGCCCGGCACTGTACACGTGGGCGAGGGTCTCGGTGTGAACTTCGGACCCCTGTACAAGGGGATCTGAAGATCGCCGCAGCACCATTTGGATGGTGATTGCACCTCGCCAGATCGTGGCCTTCGGCGGCGGCGGCTTCTCGATGGAGTCGGGGAACCCGCTGCTCGACGAGTACGTACTCGGGCTCTGCGAGCGCGAGCGGCCGCGGGTCTGCTTCCTGCCCTCGGCCAGCGGCGACGCCGACCACTACGTCGTCCGCTTCTATCGCGCCTTCCCGGCCGAGCACTGCGAGGCCAGCCACGTCTCCCTCTTCCGCCGCGAGCAGGGCCCCGCCGATCTGCGCGACCACCTGCTCGCCCAGGATCTGATCTACGTCGGCGGCGGCAGCGTCGTCAGCCTGCTCGGGGTCTGGCGCGCGCATGGAATCGACGCGATCCTGCGCGAGGCCTGGGAGTCGGGTGTGGTCCTCTGCGGCCTCTCGGCCGGCTCGCTCTGCTGGTTCGAGGAGGCGGTCACCGGCTTCCACGGGACGCCGAGGCGGATCGAGGGCCTCGGCCTGCTGCCGTTCAGCAACTGCGTCCACTACGAGCCGACCTCCGAGCGTCGCCTCGCCTACCACGGGATGCTGCGCGAGGGGATGCGGCCGGGCTACGCTGCGGAGGACAGCGCCGCCCTTCACTTCGTCGGTGGCGAGCTGCAGCGGGTGGTGACGTCGCGGCCGGAGGCGCACGGCTATCGCATCGACGCGGTTGGCGAACGAGTCGTGGAGATGAGGCTGGCGGCGACCTACCTCGGTGATGCCTCCTCGACTCAGGAGCTGTCGGGCACAGAGTCCGCCTCACTCCCAGCGGCTCAGAGCCTGCCTCATAACCTCCGCGCACGCCTGGCGGCGCCGGACACACTTCGCGGGGCGGCGTCCTCGGTCGGCCAAATGGCGCTGCCATTCGGCCTCCCTGCGTCCTACCCTCGCTCGGTCCGGCATTCGCCAGCCGCACACGCAGGTTATGAGACAGGCTCTTAGGGATGGTCTCCCGCATCCTCACTCTCGGCGGTCACGATTTCACCTCGCGCCCGCCCGATCGGGCGGTCAGCGAGCTGCTGCTGCGGCTGGCGACTGAGCGAGCCGGGGACCGGCCGAGGATCTGCATCCTGCCGACGGCCAGCGGCGACACCTCCGAGCAGATCGGCCGCTTTTATGCGGCCTTCGGCGAGCGCCCGTGCGAGCCCTCCGACCTCTCCCTCTTCCGCCTCGGCAGGCGGCCGATGGCGCTGCGCGACCACCTGCTCGCCCAGGATCTGATCTACGTCGGCGGCGGCAGCATGGTCAACCTGCTCGCCGTTTGGGAGGCGCACGACCTCAGCTCGATCCTCAGCCTCGCCTGGCGCCGGGGGATCGTCCTCGCTGGCCAGAGCGCCGGGGCGATGTGCTGGTTCGAGGCCGGCGTCACCAAGTCCTCGGGCAAGCCCGAGGTCGAGGCGGGGCTCGGTCTCCTGCGCGGCAGCCTCTGCGTCCACTACAACAACGAGCCCGAGCGCCGCGCCGCCTACCTCGACGCGGTTGGCAACGGCACCCCGGGCGGCTACGGCCTCGACGACTACGCCGGCCTGCTCTGGGAAGGCGACGGACCCCCTTCGGCAATCACTGCGAGGAGGGGCGCCCGCGCCTACCGCGTGACCGGCGCCGAGTCCGGCGTGATCGAGTCCCCGCTGCCGGCCCGCTTCCTACCCGCGCCGGCGCCCGCCGCCCTACGCGAGGACATAGCCGAGTTCCGCCGGATCAAATCGATGCGCCACCGCGCCGGCTGGCTCGGTTAGCCGATTACCAGCGTGGGTAGCGTGGCGCTGAGATAGGCACAAGTCGTACGAGACCGCTGAGATGCGGTCTCGTACGCGGTCTGCTCTTCAGCTCAGAGCGCCGACCATTTTTCGTTGGAGAAAAGAGACCACTGAACCAGGGCACGGAACGACGCAGGTTCGCCACCCAGTGCAATTTGGCTACCCGAAGTTCCCGAAAAGTTGAGTTGGTGCGCCGTTTTTTCGGTTTCGACGTCGGGGTATTCGCAAACCATTCCTTTACCAGTTTCTTCGTTGCTGGTTATCACCCGTTCGCTTTCTCGTCCGGCCTCTGCGAGCGGGCAGCTTGAGATTTGGACCGCCGCAATGACGTTGCCGCTTTCGGGTTTGAAGTTGAGCGATATTTTCCCCGTTTTCCCTTCAAGGGGGAATACCAGTGGTTTGGTTTTGATGTCTTCAACTTCACATTCTGGATTCCCGACGACACCGCAGCTGCTGAAGACCAGCGATTCGGCCGAGTTTTTGTTTCCTGGCTGAATAATGCCTCCAACGACTTTCATTTCCGAGCACTGAATCGCCAGTTCTTCAGTTTCTATCGTGATCGCTTCCGTCACTTTCACTGCGCTGGAAAGTTTCTCCGCCGTTTTGATCACTTTACCTTCAACCCACCATTCTGGTGAGGCGAACGCCGATGAGCTCATAACGGCGCCGAAGACCGATATGGCAAGGATGCTCAACAAGAACAGCATGAATTTTGACACGATTGCCCACTTTCACCCCCGCCGTAGATTCTGATCGATCAAATATCATGGATCAAAAACGATGGCAGGTCAAACGCACCTCAGGTGGGACATCCTGAAGAGGAGTGAGCGTCGAGCTGCTTAGGAACCGGCGGACGAAGTAATCATCCTCCGCCCGCCATCGGGGGTGCAGTCGGATCGGAGCCCTCTTCGCCAGGGTTCTCGCGCGCAATGTAGTCCTCGGCGAGGAGCAGATTGTCCTTGGAGCGCTCGACCACATTGAGCAGGTCGCTCATCAGGGCGACCTCCTCGACCTGCTCCTTGACGAACCACTGCATGAACTGCTCGGCGCGGTAGTCCTTGACCTCGCGGGCCAGCTCGAAGAGAGCGAAGATCTCCTCGCCGACCCGCTTCTCCTGCTCGAGCGCCTTCTGCACCGGCGTCACGCCGTCCGAGTAGCTGGTCGCCTGCGCCTTGATGTCTGGAATGCGCACCTCCTCGCCGACATCGAGCAGGTACTGGACCATCATCATCGCGTGCTCGCGCTCCTCCAGAGCCTGGCGGTAGAAGAAAGCCGCAAGGCGCGGCAGCGTTTCGGCGTCGTAGTAGACCGCCATCCCCACGTACTGCTGTGATGCCGCGAACTCGTTGGCGATCTGCTCGTTGAGCGCCTCAGCAAAGCCTTTCTCAGCCATCGCATCTCCTATCTTCGGGGGACTGGCGGGAAGAACTCGGGCGCAACGTACCCGAATCGGCGAATTTGGCTGCCCGAAGAGCGGTTTGAGGCAGCGCCCACCGATACGCCGATCGTTCCCGTATTCGCCATCGAATAGATGGTGAATGCAGCAATGGGAGGAGCGGGACGGGCTCTACCCCGCGTCCCAGCGGAACCCCGTCGGACTGAGGCGGGGCTCTAGTGGGCTGACCGGAAGCCCCTCCGGCGGCTCGGCTTCGTTGTAGCCGCGCGGGGCGGTGTCGTTGGGCGTGTCAGGGTGGAAGAGTGAGGCGAGGGCCTGGATCTGGCCGCGGCCGACGCCGAGCTCCCACTGGCCGCCGCCGTAGGCACCGATGCCGTGCTCGGCGCAGTAGTCATAGGTGTCGCAGAGCTCTTTCAGCCCGCCGACGCGGGAGGGCTTGACGTTGACCATCTTCGGCTCCCAGGGCAGCGCCTCGATGTCGGCGATCGAGTGGATCGGCGCGTCCCAGGTGAGTCGGTCGCGGATCGGTTCAAGCAGTGGCCGGGTCTCGTCGGTGACGTCGGGGTCCTCGATCCAGGCGCTGGGGAACGCCTCGAAGAGCTTGGCGTACAGCTCGGGATCGGTCTCAACGTCGACCACGGTGCCCTTGTAGAAGCCCTTGAGGTCGAGCGAGTCGACGGCGCCCGTCTCGACCAGCCGGGCGATCAGCTCGTCGGTCCAGTCGTTGACCGGGTCGAGCTTGAAGCGCAAGCTGGGATAGCGCTCGAGCTTGCGGCGCAGCGGCTCGATCGACGAGGCGCCGCCGTCGGCGGTTCCGAGGCGCATCGAGCAGACGAAGGTGACCGGCCGCGGCTCTCGGCCCACGGCATCGGCAATCCCATTCCCGACCTGGCGTAGCGCCAGGTCGAGCGCCGCCGACTCGAATGCCCAGCGGCGGTAGAGGCGGGAGACGTCGCGCTGCGGCTCGGCTGGGAAGGTGTCCTCCTCGGCCATCATCGCGCAGAACTCGCCCAGGGTTGAGAAGCCCGTGATGTCGAGATTCGGCCCGGCGTCTTGCAGCGCTATGTGGTCCACGGCGTCGTAGGTGACGTCCTCCCCGAGGCCGTCCTCACCGCTCCCCCACATGTGGATCACCGTGGAGAGGCGTTCGAAGCCGGGCACCTGCAGCTCGAGCGGCTGCAGCTCATACCCCTCGATCTCCAGCTGCAGCTCGGCGAAGGCGTCGAAGGTGCTCACCAACGGGAATCTAGTCGAGGCATCTGCAGACCGCAGTAAGTCCAAAAGCAAATCTCATGATTTTCATATAGACACTCAGCTATCGCGTCTCGTTCCAAGGCGGGTCCAAGCTCGCCAGAAAGGACTCGTCCAGTGAAATCGTCAGGCAAGCTCGTCGTTCTCCTCGCCCTGCTCGCAACGTTCTCGTTCGTTGCCGTTGCCCGTGCCGACACGCTGAAGATCTCCCGTGCGGCCAAGGCAAACAGGACGTTTACCAGCCTGCTCTGCAAAGCGACCAACGACGAAAAAACGAACTGCGTGGCCTCGCGGCCCGGTGGATGCCGTCGCATCTCCGACCCCCGCGTGCGCTGTGCTTTGTCCCTGACACTGGAATCGATCGAAGACAAAGGGCTGGTGCGCTGCCGCGCTTTGACCGATTGGGTGCTGCACAGCGACGGACACCTGTCGCCGGACTTCCTTGGGCTCAAGTCGTGCGTGCAGTTGCGGGCCCCGGAACCCCCGCCAGCGTCCTGATCGCTTTGCCAAACTCGCCCATGTGAAGCACTCGGCTCATGGGTACTGGCTCGAGGAGGCTCCTAGGGTCGAGCAGGCTGCGCCGCTGACGGACGAGCTGGCCGCCGACGTCGTCGTGGTCGGTGGCGGCTACACGGGGATGTGGGCGGCTTGGCACGTAAAGGAGCTGGAGCCCGAGGCCGAGGTGGTCCTGCTCGAGGCGGGACGGTGCGGGGAAGGGCCGAGTGGGCGGAATGGGGGGTTCTGCAACCTGATGTGGTTCTCGCTGCCGAACATGCGCCTCAGGTGGGGGGACGAGGGGTCGCTGGCGGTGGCGAGGGCGGCGGAAGAGGCGGCGCTGGGGATTGGGGAGTTCTGCGATAGGGAGGACGTGGATGCCTGGTACCGACGGGGGGGATACATGCAGGTTTCGACTGCCGAGGCGCACGACGATGCGTGGGCAGAGGCGCTGGTGGCCTGTCGGGAGCTTGGCGCCGGCGAGGCGATCGAGGCGCTCTCGGCCGAGCAGGTTGCCGCTCGCTGCGGCTCGCCGGCGTTTCGCGGCGGCGCCTTCTATCCCGGAGCCGCGACCGTGCAGCCGGCGCGGCTGGCGCTGGGACTGAGGGAGCGGCTGCGTGCGCGTGGCGTGCAGATCCACGAGCACTCGCCCGTGCGGCGGCTGTCGGGATCGGGGACCGGGGTTGAGGCCCACGTCGCGAGCGGCAGGGTGCGGGCGAGCTCGGCGGTGCTCGCGATCGGGGCCACCGCCAAGGCGCCGGGCGGGCCGCTGCGCAACCGCCTCTCGGTGGCCTCCTCCCACATCGTCCTCACCGAGCCGGTGCCCGACCTGCTCGAGAAGATCGGCTGGACCGGTGGCGAGTGCATAACCGACAGCCGCGCCCTGATCGACTACTTCCGCACCACTCCCGACGGGCGGATCGCCTTCGGCTGGGGCGGCGGCCACATCAGAATGGGCGCGCGACTCAAAGGGCGGGCCGAGATCGACGCCCAGGTCGCTGCCGAAGCAGCCGAGCGCCTGTGGGACTATTTCCCCGGCCTCG
>CAZQET010000046.1:0-6359 GCA_964591825.1 uncultured Conexibacteraceae bacterium | reverse complement strand
ATGCACCGTCAGGGTGACAACGTCACCTTCGCTGACGCTGAGGGTGGTTGGGACTTCAGCCCCCGTCGCATCAACAGCCGGCGTCGCAATGATTGCCATCGCCGCGACCCCAGTGGGGTAGTAGACCTCGGCGAGCTGTTCGGATTCGCTCACCAGTTTCCAGCCGCTACCCAGTTCGACTGTCCATGAGAAGGCTTCGGGCGCTTCGTGGTTTCTTATCACCTGGAAGTCTGTGGTGCCGTCATAGACGGGCCGCACCACAGTGTCCGCGCTTTCGCCAGAGTTTGCCGTCACCGAGGCGACTTCTTCGGCGATTTCGGCTTCGTTCGCAGAAGATCCGATATTCGTCGGTTCGAAGTGAACGGAGCCTTCTGGAGCGTTGATGGTTATGCCTTCACCAGCTTCCGTTGTCATTTCAGCTTCCACGTCCGTGCCGGTGGAGACGATCGAGCCTTCGCCTGAGAGCTCCAGGCCGGGCAGCCCTTCTGCTTCTATGTCTTCCGGATCCGTGCTCGGCGGCGTCACGACGGCTTCGCCGCTGGTCGCATCGAGGGCTTCCAAGGTATCGGTTGCCTCTTCGGTGGATATATGGCCTTCGGGATCGACGTTGATCGTCCAGCTCTGCGTGGCTTTGTTCCCCGCTCCGTCGGTGGCCGTCAACTGAGCAGAATGGGCGCCTCCAGAGTAGTTGGCCATATCGATGACTTTGGAGAAGGACGATTGGCAACCACCGTCGGGGCAGCTCTGTTCTGTGGACGCTACCGTTTCCCCGTCGATCTTGAAGTTAAGGCTCGTCGTTCCGTACCCCCCGTCTTTCGAGGTGGCGCTGAGCCCGTAGCCGTCCTGTTCGACCCATCCGGATGGCGCGTTGACCAGCGCGCCGCTGGCTTCGAGCGTCGGTTTCGTCGTGTCTTTCTGGATTTCGATTTTCAGCGATTTGATGGTGGAACGCCCGAGTCCATCGGTAACCTTTACTTCAATCGTATGAGTCCCTGTTGAGTAGCTGGCGGATTCAAGGTTCCATTCCGGTGCGGACGGACATGTCTGGGCCAAGCATTTCGCTTCGGCGTAGCTGACTCGTTTCCCGTCAACCAGCACTTCGGTGGCGATTTCCGATTCCCATTTCGCCGGGATCTGCCACTCTTGCACGCGGTTGTTGCCCTTGTCGGCGATGAAGACGCGGTTGTTGGCGGCCACCGCGATGCCGCGTGGTTCGGAGAGGTTTTCGCTGCCGCTTCCCGCCGAGCCGAGCGTAGCGATGAACGTGCCGTTCGCTTGGAACTCCTCGACTCGGTTGTTGCCCCTGTCGGCGACGAAGACGTTGCCGGCTGGGGAGATCGAGATGCCGGTCGGCCCGTTGAGCTGGCCGTTGCCCGAGCCGGAGGAGCCGAAGGTCTTGATGAAGGCACCTTCGGCGCCATACTCGAGGACGCGGTTTCCTTCTTCGTCGGTGGCCCAGAGATCGCCGCTTGAATCGACGGCGAGGCCGAGCGGCTCGACCAGGCCCGGGTTTCCGGTTCCCGTCGTGCTGACGTTGCGAACGAAGCGTTCGGATTCGCTCGAGACCGATTCGCGGAACTCGCCGATCCGGGCGCCGGCGCTGTCGGAGACCCAGATCATTCCCCCCGGCGCGACGGCGATGCCTTCGGGTTCTTTGAATTCGGTGCCTTTCGAGCTGGAGGCCGCTTTGGTGCCGAATTTCTGAATGAATTCCCCTTTTTCGTTGAACTCCTCGACGCGATAGTTGCCGATGTCGGTCACCCAGAGGTTGCCGGCGGAGGTAACGGCAATTCCCCATGGATTGTTGAGTTGGCCGTTGCCGGAGCCAAAGGAGCCGAACTGGCGGATGTATTCGCCCTGTTCTGTGAACTCCTCGACTCGGTTGTTGGCCCGGTCGACCACCCAGACGTGCCCTTTGTTGTCGGTGGCGATACCGCGGGGACCGTTGAGCTGGCCGTTGCCGGAGCCCAGTGAGCCGAAGGAGAGGAGGTGGGTGGGCGAAGATATGGTTTCCATCGCCGCTAGCGCGGTTGCGCTCACTTTGAGGCTGTAGTGCGGCCGCGAGGTCCCGAGCTTTTCCTGTTCGGTGAGCGAGCCAGCCAGCGTAAGCGACGGGGCTGGGGCTTCCTGGACTTCAATCGCGAGTTTTTCGGTGGTCGAGAGGCCCACTCCGTCTTTTGCGGTTACTTCAACGGTATGTTTGCCCACGGATACTTCGGAGGAATTCAGCGTCCATTCGGCTGCGAGCGGGCAGTTTTCCGTTTTGCATTCGGGCGACCATTCCGCTAGCTGTTTGCCTTCCATTTTGACTTTTTTGCCGTCGAGCTTCACTTCGGCGCTGAGGATGCCCGACTGCGGGTGCTGGGAACTCCCGTCGACTCCAGATGCTTTCAGCGTGTAGCTCGGGCGCTGGACGCCCAGCCTTCCCTGTTCGGTCATCGTGCCGCTCAGATGCAGTTCCGGAGCGGTGTGATCGACCTTGACTTCGGCCCTGGAGATCAAGTTCGCGGGAGTCTTGTTGCCGACGACGTCTTCGCCGAAGATCTTGATGTAGTCGATGCCCTGGGGCAGCGAAGCTGGGCTGTAGCCCGAAAAGCTGAATTCGTGGCTATAGGGGCACGGAGAAGATGCGCCGCCGCTGCAGCTGAGCGTTTCGCGCCACTGCGGAGGCGAGGTGATTTCGGGTTCCATGAGGAGCGACTTGACGCCGAGGCCGGTGTCGGCGATCGTCGCTTTGATCGGCGTGGTCGCGGTTCCATTGACCCACGGCGTCGGCTGGGGTTTATAGCCAACGGTCGGAGCTTCGTCGTCGCCGAGTTCGATTGTCGCTCCACCGATGTATGCCTCTCGCAGTATTGGCAGGTAGTAGCTGCCGGAGGAAGCGCTCCACAGGCTGGCCCCAATCCCAGCCTGGGCGTGCTTGTCCCTTTTTCCGGGTTCGCCGTTTTCGAACCTGATCGAGAAGTGGAACGCGGATTCGTTGCCGAGGTGACCCCAGCCAGCACCTCCCGCGAACCCGCCGAGACCCGCATCCCAGATTCCGGCGCTGAAAGCCGGATACGGCGGACCTTCACTGGTAGCAAAGGCGAGATCCTGCGCCGTCATGCTGACGATGTAGCTGGTCGGGAGCCGGCCATGAGATTCTTCTTCGGCCAGGCGCGGCACCCAATAGGTCCATTGCGCCGCCGCGTTGCCCGTGTAGTTGCCTTCAGGCGCCCAGATGAAGAGGGCATTGACCGATCCCCCCCACGGGTCGGTCGTCATAGGGGTCAGCGGGCCGGAGTTGGCCCAGCTATGCCAATCGGCCTTGCCGGCGCTAGAGCTGTTGCCGTACCAGGAGTAGGTCTCATAGACAGGGTCCAACAAGACCGGCCAGGCAGTCAATTGATCCGGTTCGATCGTGAGTTGCAGGGAGGCGCCAGACACGTCCAGGCTGACCGGCACTTCATTGCCTTCCGCATCGATGGCTGTCGGCCGTTGCACGCCGAGGACCGGTTCTTCGCCGCTCAACAGTTCGGCGCCGCCTTCTTCGGTTGGGCGCAGCCGGTCTTCGGCGGGCGCATTGATTCGGAAGGCCTCGGTTCGAGGCGAGTCCGCGCTGCGAAGCGTCGTCATCGTCTCCAAGCCGCCAGGGGTCGGAGCCACAGAGAAGTCCGTGTCTTGAGCGACGTTGGGGTAGAAGGCGACGCTTCTTTCCACCGTAGACGGCGAGCGACCTTCCGGCGCACCTTCAAGTTCGATCTGGATTTCGGATTCAGGCAGTGCGATGCCTTCGTCCAGGGACCCGGGTAGGGCGACTTCGACAAGCGGGTTGACCGGCCGATAGTCATTGCCGCTCCGTTCGAGGCTGAGATCGACCGCTTCCTCTTCTCCGTTGGAGGATTCGGTGCGAAGGGGAATCGTGGAATCCAGGAGCGTGGCTCCTTCTGAAGCCTGAGCGGGCGTTGGGCCTGCTGCTTCGCCTGCCGTTTCGATTTCGGCCGACCCGCCACCCGTCACGCCTTCTTCCTTACGCTCCGTGGATGGGTCGGCCGGTTCGGCCGCTGCTTCTGACGGGCCTTCCTCGCCGGTCACGACGCCCGAATCTTGAGGCTGTTCGCCTGGCGCGACAACTGCGACGTAGTCGGAAAGGAATTTCTCGACCGACAGTTCGTCGAAAAGGCTCGCCGGACTCTGGAGCTCGGCGCTGAAGACACCTTGCGTGAGTTCAATCGCTTCTTCTCGCCCGAGTTCGATGTGAGGCGTTTCTTCCGCAACTGCGGGATCGGTGAGCTGAATAGAGTCGCCCTGAGAGCCGAGTGCTTCTTTCAAGGCCGATGCAGTTGGCTCTGTAGGGGAGAAGGGTTCGTCGCCGAAGGCGGCACCAACGCCGACAACAAGCAGCAGGAACACGCCGACCAGCAGAAGGCCGAAGCGCCGTGAATTCTCTTTTCGGTTGCGCCCCTGCCTTCCCGCTACATCGCTGACAGGCGCTTCCCTGCTTTTGCCCATCCCGCCCCCTTCTCTTCGTAACCAGTTCACCGGTCAAATCACCGACGCTCATGTGGTCGACCACTCTCAGGTCGAACTCTTCAGGTCCGCCCCTATCGAGGTGTTCCCATCCTTAATGAGCCCGAAAGGTTTTGTCTATAGTCATTAATAAGTAAGTACTGATACACAGTTAAGTTCTTAATAGAAGTTCTGGCGACCCGTCCCGATGCTGACGGCCAAGCGCCGAACCCGTAGTCCTGAGCCGGTGCTTACCACTGAAACGGGTCGCCAGTACTCTGACTCCTTCATCGAGCCGGCGAGACCCTAGTCGCAATGTGTAATTGTGGCAAGTTTTGCTGAGTGGCAAAACCAAACGGTCGGGTTGTGCTCACCAAGTTCCGACGGCGGACCCTTACGCCGAAACGCAGGGTCCGCCCCGGTCGGATTCACTCTTCAGTTCCTAGTTGGACTTGAAGATGTGAAGGGCTGGTGCGACCTGAGCGCACGGCTTGATCTTCATCCGACCTCACCTCCCTTCCCTGTCCCGCAGAGGGGCGCGGCAGCGTCGTCTCTGCCTTTGGCCGCTCGTGGGTGGGGGCCGGGGATGCCGGGCATCCGCCCAGCGAGGGGCGCCCATCTGGGCGCTACCGGTGAGCTTAGGCCAACCGGTAAGGGAAGGCTAACCGGTAAGGGGTTATAGCGGACCCCTGCCTAGCTACCGGCCGATCTACTAGCCTTCGCCGGCATCGCTCATAGAGCGCTGACTAAACGAGGAGGTTTCAATGCCGCGGCCCGCCAGGGCGAAGGTGGAGGGCAAAACGGGCAAGGGAGACGCGAAGCGCTGCGGCGTGGCTGGCGATGCAAAGGCCGAGGCGCTGCGCAGCGAGCGCAAGGCAAGTCTCGCCTTTCTGCTCTCGCATCCGCTTCGAGTCCAGATCCTCGCCGCATCGCACCGAGCGCCCATCAGCCCTTCCGGCTTTGCCCGCGAGCACAGCCTGAAAACAACAAGCGTTGCTGAACACTTCCGTCGCCTTGCCGAGTATGGCGCGATCAAGCTCATAGGGAAGGAACCAGTACGGGGCTCGGTGCGTCACCTATATGTTGGAACCAAGCGGGGCGTAATTACCGCGAAGGACTGGGAGAGCCTTCCATCATCCGTGCAGAGCGACATTGCCGCCGCTGGCCTCTCAGATTTCGTCGTCGTCACCGCAGAAGCGATCGACACAGGTAGCTTCAACATCCGCCCTGATTTCGTGCTCACCTGGGATGAAGCTGAGTTCGATGAGATTGCCTGGGACAAGCTGACAAAGATGCTCAAGCTCGTGTGGACGAAAGTCCCCGCCCTCGAAGAAGAGGCAAAACTACGCTTGGAGAAGAGTGGCGACCCGGGCGTGAAAGTAATCGTCGGACTCGCGGCCTACGAGGCACCCAGGCCCTACGACCCCGACGAACCGAAGGAACCTGACTCGCCGCGACCGGTTGTAAAACAGGCGCGCCGGAGATCAAATCCGAGCGGCTCCCCCTAGTGGTGAATCCTCGTCACTATCGGACTTACTTCCGCATAGACGTCGATCACGGCAGCGACGTGGCGCTCGATGCCGAAGTGGCGGTGCGCTCGCTCGCGGCCGAGGCTTGCCATTGCCTCGCGCCGCGCCGGTTCCGCCAGCAGCGGCTCGATCGCCTTCACCCAAGCCCGCGGGTCGCGAGGGGGCAGCAGCAGGCCGGTGCGGCCGTCTTCGACGATCTCGGCTGGGCCGCCGGTGGCGCTGGCGGCCACCGCCACACCGGAGGCCATTGCCTCGACTATTGCGCGGCCGAAGGGCTCCTCCCAGGAAGGCACGAGGAGGAGGTCGACCGCAGCGAGGATCTGGGCGACGTCGTCGCGCTCG
>CAZQET010000045.1:0-3440 GCA_964591825.1 uncultured Conexibacteraceae bacterium | reverse complement strand
ACAAGGCGCGCGCGCTGCTCGGCGGCTTCCTGTTCTCCGGCGAGGAGGCGGAGAAGCCGGTGAGCGGGTTGTCAGGTGGTGAACGCCGGCGCCTGTCGCTCGCCATTCTGGTTGCATCCGGCGCCAACGTGCTGATCCTCGACGAGCCGACCAACCACCTCGACATCGAGAGCCGCGAGGCGCTCGAGGATGCGCTGCTGGCCTTCGAAGGCGCCGTGATCCTCGTCTCGCACGATCGCGCCCTGCTCGAGGCGGTCGGTACGCGCACGATCGTCTGCGAGGGCGGTGAGCTGAGCAGCCATCCCAGCGGCTGGGCCGAGTACCAGCGCCGCCGCGAGGAAGACGAGGAGGCGGCCGCTGCCGCGACGGCGAAGCGCTCGACCAACGGGGGCAAGCGCGAGAGCCCGCGCAAGGTCGCGCAGCGGGCCGCCCGCCGGGCGAGCCGGCTGGCCGAGCAGGTCGAGACCGCCGAGGCCGAGCTGAGCGCGGTCGAGGAAGAGCTCTCCGACCCGGCCGCCTGGTCGACGCCCGAGAAGTCCGAGCGGGCGACGCAGCGCCACGAGCAGGCGAAGCTTAGGCTGGCCGAGCTCTACGAGGCGTGGGAGGCGGCCGAAGCCGCGGTCAGCGCAGCGGCTGATCGAGCCTGACCACGGCGCCCTTGCCCGGGGCGAGGGTGATGTTGCGGACCTTGACCTTCTCCGGCTTGGGGTCGGGGGCGCTGAGCGCCGCCCGCTCGACGAACTCGCGCAGCACGATCCGCATCTCGTATTCGGCGAAGGCGGCGCCGATGCAACGCCGCACGCCGCCGCCGAAGGGGATCCAGGCGTAGTTGTCGGCTTTTTCCTCGATGAAGCGCTCGGGCCGGAACTCCTGGGGGCTGGGGAAGAGGTCCTCGCGATAATGCAGGGCGGCGATCGC
The DNA here is from genome assembly GCA_964591825.1 of uncultured Conexibacteraceae bacterium. GTDB lineage: Bacteria > Actinomycetota > Thermoleophilia > Solirubrobacterales > 70-9 > VRUE01. The sequence continues at coordinate 2,522 of CAZQET010000045.1, read as the reverse complement.
CGCCATCGCGAAGCTGCCCTTCGGTAGCTCGTAACCGCCGATCTCGGCCGATGCCGTGAGCCGGCGGGCGACGTCGACGATCACCGGCCGCGCCCGCAGCGTCTCCTTGACGGTCGCCGCCAGGTAGTCCTCCTCGCCCGCGGCGAGCGAGTCGCGCAGCTTCGCGAGCACCCGCGGGCTGCGCAGCAGCCGCTCCATTGCCCATGCCAGCCCGGTCGCGGTGGTCTCATGGCCGGCGCCGAGCACGGTGACGAGCTCGTCGCGCAGCTCTCCGTCGCTCATCGGGCTGCCGTCGTCGTGGCGGGCCTGCAGGAGCAGGGAGAGGACGTCGTCGTGGCCCTCCTCGCCCGCCTCGACCTCGGCTCGGCGGATGCCGATCTCCTCGTAGATGAACTCGTCGAGGCGATCGCGCGAGCGCAGGAAGCGGGGCCACGGGCTGCCGGGGCCGAAGTTGCGGCGCAGCGCTGGGAAGGTCGTGATCAGGCCGACCCGGCTGCTGAAGTCGTCGATCAGCCGCTCGAAGCGCTCCAGCCGCTCCTCGTCGTGGACGCCGAAGACGGCACGCATGATCACTGCCAGGGTGATCCTCTGCGTGTGCGGGCGCAGGGCGAAGGGCTCGCCAACCGGCCAGGTCTCCATCTGCTTGATCGTCGTCGTGCGGATCAGCTCGCCGTAGGCCTCGATGCGCTCGCCGTGGAAGGGGGGGAGGAGCAGCTTGCGCTGCTGCATGTGCGGGGCGTCGTCAAGGGTGAGGACGGAGTTCGGCCCCAGCGCCGGCTCGAGCACGGTCGCGTTCGCCTCGCCGGCGTGGAACTGTGCGGGCGGCCCGGTGAAGAGCGCTTTGACCAGCGCCGGGTCGGCGACGTAGTAGAGGCGGCCGAAGAAGGGGAAGGAGAGCGTGAAGAGATCGCCGTAGCGCCGCTGCAACTGGACCAGGAAGCCGAGCGGATCTCGCGCATAGCGATAGGCCTGCAGCAAGGAGGGGGCCCGGGAGCCCGGCGGCTCCTGCGCCCGGACACTCAGCGGTGGTTGCCCGATTGTTGCCTGCTCCACCTGCTTGACCTTAGTGAATCGACTGGCCAGCTGGCCAGTCGATCTCAGAAGACGATCGTCCGCTTGCCGTCGAGGAGGACGCGGTCGTCGACGTGGGCCTTGACCGCGCGGGCGAGGACGAGGCGCTCGATGTCGCGCCCGATCCGCTGCAGGTCGGCGACCTCGTCGCGATGGCTGACCCGGGACACGTCCTGGTCGATGATCGGGCCGGCGTCGAGCTCTTCCGTGACGTAGTGAGCGGTGGCGCCGATCAGCTTGACGCCGCGCTCATGGGCGCGGCGGTAAGGATCGGCGCCGACGAACGCGGGCAGGAAGCTGTGGTGGATGTTGATCGCCGCGGCGCCGAGTCGCTCCAGGAAGGCGGCCGAGAGGACCTGCATGTAGCGAGCGAGGACGAGCAGGTCGACCTCGCCGATCAGCTCCAGCGCCCGCGCCTCGGCCGCGTCCTTGGCGCCGGGCTCGACCGGGACGTGGTGGAAAGGAAGGCCGAGCGAGGTGACCTGCTCGCGGTGGTCGGGGTGGTTGGAGACGACGGTGACCAGGTCGGCGCCGAGCTCGCCGCTGCGCCAGCGCCAGAGCAGGTCGGAGAGGCAGTGGTCCTCGCGCGAGACCATGATCGCCACTCGCTTGCGCTCCTCAGACTCCGCGAAGCGGTGCTCCATCTCGAAGCGAGTCGCTATCTCCCGCTCGAAGCGGCCCTGGACCTCCTCGCGGTCGCCGGCCGGCACCGCGTCGAAGACCATCCGCATGAAGAAGCGGCCCTCGTCGCTGGAGTGCTGGTCGGCGTCGATGATGTTGAGCCCGGCCTCGGCGAGGAAGCCGCTGACGGCGGCGATCAGCCCCGGACGGTCGGGGCAGGCGAGGAGCAGTCGAGTTGTCGGGGTCTGGCCGTCGATGCGGGGATAATGGCGGCTGGGACGGGGAAACGCACTCGCCGTCGGCGCTAGGCTGGCAGCGATGCGAGTCGGGGTCTCGCCAGATCGGATGACCGAGCGGATCGGGCTGGCGCTCAACCGGGTGCCGGTACCGGTCGGCGAGGCGATGTTCGGGATGCCCGTTGCCCGCTCGCTGCAGGTCGCGCAGAGCACCGGGATCCTCGCAGCGCTGGCCGAGGACCCGCGCGAGGCGACGGAGCTCGCCGAGCACCTCGGCCTGCAGCCGACCGCGACCGGGCTGCTCCTCGACGTGCTGGCCTCGCTCGGGCACCTCGACCTGCAGCCCGACGGCCGCTACGCGATGAGCGACCGCGCCCGACGCTGGCTCGACCCCAATTCGGATCATTACGTCGGCGACTTCCTCGCCGACACCGCCGAGTACTGGGCATGGTGGGCGGGGCTCGAGGACCTCGTCCGCGAGGGCCACCACGTCGAGCTCCACGACAAGCCGCCCGACGATCCCTATTGGCGCTCCTACATCCGCGGTCAGTACCAGCTCGCCCGCCTCTCCTCCGCCGAGGTGGCGAAGGCGGT
>CAZQET010000044.1:0-8765 GCA_964591825.1 uncultured Conexibacteraceae bacterium | reverse complement strand
CGCCGGTGAACCAGGAATCGCCCTTGTTGGTCAGGCTGCCGAGCGTGTCCCAGCCTTCTTCGCCGGCTTTCGCCGGGTTCACCTTCGGCGGACCTTCGCCTTTGACCCCGTGCCAAGCGGCGATCGCCTTGCAGATGTGGTGCGGGGTGAAGCAGAGCTGGCGCGCCTTCGGCGTCTTCGGGATCGAGCCCTTGGTCACCAGCGAGAAGGTGTGGGGACCGACCTGTTTCGGGTTGGTCGTGTTGAGCACCTCGAGTTCTTCGCCCGCGTAGATCGTCTTCGGGGCTTCGAAGCGCAGCCCGCCTTTACCGTCCTTGATGTAGACGACGTTGGTCGCTTCGGCTTCGGTGGCGCCGCTGGCCAGCGCTGGAGCCAAGACGAGTGAGGCGATGATGCCGACCGCAACTGCGACACCTGCCCTCAATGGCATCGCGCGAAAAAGTCTCTGCTTCAAGCTTGCTCTCCTTTGTGGGGGCCGCCGCGGGCGAGCCCTGGACGAATAGTCGGGTGACTGTAACGGGATGAGCGCGGGCGATCAAGAACGCTGGGGTCCGTATGCGAACCTGAGGCGTGGGAACATCCGCGGCGTGCCGCCGGGGAAGGGAAGCGACGATGAGCCGCCGCGCGAGGGTCTCGCCGAGCTGCTGCGCCGGCGCGAGCTGACCGAGGACGCCGCCCGGCCCGAGGCGGTCGCGCGGCGCCACGCCGGTGGCGGCCGCACCGCCCGCGAGAACCTCGCCGACCTGATCGACCCCGGCTCCCTCGTCGAGTACGGGCGCTTCGCGATCGCCGCGCAGCGCGGACGGCGCGAGCTCGAGGACCTGATCGCCAACACTCCCGCCGACGGCCTGATTGCCGGCACCGCCCGGATCAACGGCGAGCTCTTCGGCGAGCGCGCCGCCTGCGCGGTCCTCTCCTACGACTACACGGTGCTCGCCGGCACCCAGGGGGCGCTCGGCCACCGCAAGAAGGACCGCCTCTTCGAGCTGATCGAGCGTATGCGCCTGCCCACCGTGCTCTTCGCCGAGGGCGGCGGCGGCCGGCCCGGGGACACCGACTACCCGGTGGTCTCGGCGCTCGATACCCGCGCCTTCGCGCTCTGGGCGCGGCTCGCCGGGCGCGTCCCGCGCATCGCGGTGGTCGCCGGCCGCTGCTTCGCCGGCAACGCCGTGCTCGCCGGCTGCTCGGACCTGATCGTCGCCACCGAGGGCTCCTCACTGGGCATGGGCGGGCCGGCGATGATCGAGGGTGGCGGGCTGGGCAGGGTCGACCCCGACGCCGTCGGCCCAGCCGAGGTGCAGGCCGCCAACGGCGTGATCGACCTGCTGGTCGCTGACGAGGCCGAGGCGACCGTCGCGACCAAGAAGCTGCTCGCCTACCTCCAGGGCGCCACGCCCCCGGGCGAGGCCATCGACCAGGCGGCGCTGCGCGAGGCGATCCCCGAGCGCCGCCGCCGCGCCTACGCGGTGCGGCCGATCGTCGAGACCCTGGCCGACGCCGGCTCGGTCACGGTTCTGCGCGAGCGCCATGCCCCGGAGATGCTCACCGCACTGGCCCGGATCGAGGGGCGCCCCGTCGGCGTGATCGCCAACGACAGTCGCCACATGGCCGGCGCGATCACCAGCGAGGCCGGCGAGAAGGCAGCCGACCTGCTGGAGCTCTGCCAGCGCTTCGGTCTGCCCGTCGTCTCGCTGATCGACACCCCCGGCTTCATGGTCGGCCCCGAGGCCGAGGCAACCGGGCTGGTGCGCCGCAGCTCCCGCCTGCTGCTCGTCGGGGCCGGGCTGAGCGTGCCGCTGGTTGCGGTCGTCCTGCGCCGTGGCTACGGGCTCGGCGCCCAGGCGATGGCCGGCGGCAGCCTGCACGAGCCGCTGCTCACGCTCGCCTGGCCCGCGGCGCACCTCGGCCCGATGGGGCTCGAGGGCGCGGTGCGGCTCGCCCTGCGCAAGGAGCTGGAGGAGATCGCCGAGGAGGCCGAGCGCGAGCGGCGCGTGCGCGAGCTGACCGCCGCCGCTGAGGAGAACGCTAGGGCGCTCAACGCCGCCGCCCTCTTCGAGATCGACGACGTGGTCGACCCGGCCGAGACCCGCTCGCTGATCGCCGCCACCCTGAGCGCCGCCGCTCAGAGCCCGACCGGCGACATGTCGGCGTAGCGATCGCCCGCCGCGGCACCCTGCGGGGCCGCCTCGTCGATGCGGCGCAGGTCCTCCTCGCTCAGCTCGATCTCCGCCGCCGCCACGTTCTCTTCCAGGTAGCGGCGGTGCTTGGTGCCGGGGATCGGCACCAGGTCCTCGCCCTGAGCGAGGACCCAGGCCAGCGCCAGCTGGCCGGCGGTGACGTCCTGCTCGGTGGCGATCTCCTCCACCCGCTCGACCAGCTCCAGATTGCGGTCGAAGTTCCCGCCGGCGAAGCGCGGGCTGTCGCGGCGGAAATCGTCCTCGGGCAGGTCCTCGCGCGAGCGGAAGCGGCCGGTGAGGAAGCCGCGCCCGAGCGGGCTGTAGGGGACGAAGCCGATGCCGAGCTGGCGCAGCGCCGGCAGGATCTCGTCCTCGGGGTCGCGGCTCCAGAGCGAGTACTCGGTCTGCAGGGCGGTGATCGGGTGCGTCGCGTGGGCGCGGCGGATCGTCTCCGGCGCCGCCTCGGAGAGCCCCAGGTGGCGCACCTTGCCCTGCTCGACGAGCTCGGCCATCGCCCCGACTGTCTCCTCGATCGGCACCTCTGGGTCGACCCGGTGCTGGTAGTAGAGGTCGATCGCCTCGATTCCGAGCCGCCGCAGCGAGGCCTCGCAGGCTTCGCGCACGTACTCGGGGTCGCCGCGCACGCCCAGCCGCTCCCCCCTTGGCCCGCGCACGTTGCCGAACTTGGTCGCCAGCACGACCTCGTCGCGGCGGCGGGCGATCGCCCGCCCGACGAGCCGCTCGTTGGTGAACGGCCCGTACATGTCGGCGGTGTCGAGGAAGGTGACGCCCAGCTCCAACGCCCGCTCGATCGTCGCCAGCGCCTCGCCCTCATCGGCAACGCCGTAGAACTCCGACATTCCCATGCAGCCGAGCCCCTCGGCCGAGACCTCGAGGCCCGACTCGCCCAGCGTGCGCTTCTCCATTTCAGCTCCCTCCTCGAGCTCCGATTTCGCGACTCACTTCCGCTACCCGCTGGAGCCGCGCCGAACCTCCATCGGGCCGGACCTCGTGTTTGTCCCATATGGCTGCAAAACCCGAAGTCGACGGGCCAAAGCTAGGCTGACAAATCGATGTCGGATCGGAGCGAGAGTCCCGCCTACGTCCAGGTGCTGAGCACCGCCGGCTCCGAGGAGGAGGCCGAGCGGATCGGCGCCGAGCTGCTCGAGCGACGGCTCGCCGCCTGCGTGCAGACGCTCGGCCCGATCGTCAGCCGCTACCGCTGGCGCGGCGAGCTCGAGCGGGCGAGCGAGTGGCAGCTCCTGGCCAAGACCGAGGCCGCCCTCTACCCCGAGGTCGAGGCCGCGATTCGCGCCGTTCATTCCTACGAGGAGCCCGAGATCCTCGCGATTCCGGTGCTCGCGGGCAGCGAGGGCTACCTGACCTGGGTCAGCGAGAGCGTCAGTCGGCCGACGTCGGAATCGTGAAGGCGCGCTTCGCCGCGGTCGGGTCTTTGTTGCCCGCCCCATCGGTCGCCCAGACCCTGAAGACATGCTTGCCGAGCTTCAGGCCGCTGTAGGACTTGGGAGATTTGCAGGACCTCGCCCTGCGCTTGTCGAGCTTGCAGGTGAAGACCGAGCCGGCCTCGCTGGAGCGGAAGCGGAAGGTCGCCTTGCCCCGGGTGAGCTTCTTGCCAGGACCCTTGGCGATCTTGGTCTGGGGTGCGCGAGTGTCGCCGGCCAATCCCGGCGACAGCGGGGAGGCTGGCGGCGGGGTCAGTGAATCGACGGCGACACCGCAGAGCGCACCACTGCCAGTGGCGATGAAGCTCTCGTTCACGGCGGTGGCATCGGTGTTCGCCCGCCCGATCGTGTGGCTCCCACCATTGGCCCAGTAGAGGTGGGTTCCGTCCAGCGCCGCCCCACAGGGGGAGGACGCATCGCCGATCAGGCTCGGGTCCGCGCCTTCACCGGTGTTGGTGTTGGCGCGGCCGATACGGGTGCCGCCGCCGAAGAAGCCAACGTCGGTCCAGAAGATGTTGGAGGAGTTGACGGCCACTCCGCATGGGAACGACGTGCCCGGAATCGTCACGTAGTGCAATTGCAGGGTGTTGCCGTCGAGGCCGACGCGGGCGATGTAGGCCGGCGTGCCGGTCGCGATTTCCGCCCAGTAGACATGGCCGGCGTCGAGCGCCAGGCCGCAGGGCTCCGAGAGCCCGGTCACCAGGTTCGGGCTCTCGTTGGTGCCGCTCAGGTCGGCGCGCCCGATGTGCCCATTCAGCGTGCCCCAGTAGATGGAGCTCCCGTTCACGGCGACTCCGGACGGTTCAGGAACGCTGATGAAGGAGTTGTCGATGCCGCTGCCATCGATGTTGGCGCGCCCGATCGCGTTGCCATCTTGGTCGGCCCAGTAGATGTGAGCCGAGTCGACCGCGACGGCGACCGGCTCTTCCCCAGTGCGGATGAAATTGGGCTCGACGGCGCTGCCGTCGTTGGCAGCACGGCCAATCCAGTCGTTTTCAGCGGCGCCCCAGTAGACGAAGGCCGAGGCAGTGGGCGCGACGAGCAGCAGGGCAGATGCCGCAAGCAGAAGTGGCGACCAGGCACGCAGGCGACGGCGACCCTCTCCACCCCGGAAGCGCATTGTCAGAGATCTTACTTACGCGCGCAGCTTGTAGCCGCGGGTGAAGAGCCGCAGATTGACCAGGAAGATGGCACCCGTCGCCGCGGTCAGCGCCAGCAGCGAGAGCGCCACGCTGACTTCGCTGAAGCCGACGAAGCCGTAGCGGACCAGGTTGATCATGTAGAAGATCGGGTTGAAGCGGGTCAGCGTCTCGAACGGCTGGGGCAGCAGAGCGGCCGAGTAGAAGACCCCGCCGAGGAAGATCAGCGGCTGCAGGATGAAGGTCTGGGCGAAGGCGACGTCGTCGAACTGCTCGGCTCGCACGCCGATCAGCACGCCGAGCTGCGAGAAGAAGAAGCCGACCAGGAAGAGGGCGGGGATCAACACCAGCACGTGGTCGACCGGCAGGCCGACCAGGATCAGCGAGACGCAGAAGGTGATCACCGCCACCATCAGGCCACGCGTGAAGCCGCCGAGCGAGAAGGCGAGCAGCAGCTCCAGCGGCGAGGCGGGCGAGGAGAGCTGGTCCTGGATCGCCCCCTGGAACTTCTGCTGCAGGATCGAGGAGGAGTTGTTGGCGAAGGAGTTGATCGAGAGCGACATCATGATCAGGCCGGGGATGACGAAGAGGATGTATTCGATCCCGTGCAGTTCCTTGATCCGCGAGCCGAGGGCGGCGCCGAAGATCGAGATGTAGAGGAACGTTTCCAGCAGTGGCGCGCCCAGCGTCTGCTTCTTGATCTTCATGAAGCGGTTGACCTCGCGCCGCCAGAGCGTCGCAAAGCGGATCTGCGCGGCATTCACGAGGCGGTGACCTCGATGTGCGAGCGGGAGAGCTCCTTGCGGCCGACCAGCGCCAGGTAGGCGTCCTCGAGGCCGGCGACGCCGTAGCGGGCGGCGAGCTCGGCGCTCGTCCCCTCCCCCACGATCTGGCCGCCGTTGATGAAGGCGATGCGGTCGCAGAGCTGTTCGGCCTCCTCCAGGTAGTGCGTGGTCAAGAGGATCGTCGTCCCCTCCTGGTTGATCCGCTGCACGTAGTGCCAGAGCTCCAACCGCAGCTCGACGTCGACGCCCGCGGTCGGCTCGTCGAGGATCAGCAGGCGCGGCTTGTGCATCATCGCCCGCGCCAGGATCAGCCGCCGCTTCATCCCGCCCGAGAGCGTGCGGGTGCGCTCGTCGCGCTTCTCGGTCAGCGAGAAGGTCTCGAGCAGCTCATCGGTGCGCTCGCGCCGCTCGCGCTTGGGCATGCCGAAGTAGCCGGCGTGGTAGTCGAGCGTCTCGGCGACGGTCAGGAACCAGTCGAGGTTGGGCTCCTGCGGCGCCAGCCCCACCGCCTGGCGCGCCTCGCCGTAGTCGCCGGTGGCGTCGTTGCCGAAGATGTGGATCGAACCGCCGGTCGGCTGTGCCAGCCCGGTCGTGCAGTGGATCAGGGTCGACTTGCCGGCGCCGTTCGGACCCAGCAGCGCGAACAGTTCCCCAGACGCAATCTGCAGCGATACGCCGCGCAGCGCCTCCACCCCATTCGGGTAGCGCTTCTCCAGGTCCTCGATTTGCAGGGCCTCCTCACGCACGGGCCGTTAACCGTATTCGAGTCGGCTGCCGGGCCGACCCGGTTGGGGTCTATTCGTTCTGCTGCCGGGCCTCGGCGGCTTCGACCGCCGCCATGCTCGGCGTCGTCATCGAGGCCGCGACCTCATCCAGCCGTTCGCTGCGAACCCCCGGCGCGGCCAGGGCGCTGTTCAGCATCTGGGCGTTGACGGTCCAGCAGCGCATTCTCCTTTCAAGCGAGCGCCGTGAACTGGGGTCTTCGAGATCGAACTCCCACGCAAGCAGTTTGGGCATGCCCGACGTCCAGTAGTCCTCGCCCGGCGTCGGGGCCTCGGGGAGCGAGACGAGCGCCCTGCCGATCGGGGCGGGGCTCTGCGGTCCGTCGTTGACCAGCGACAGGTCCAGTTCGAAGATGTAATTGTGGCGAAGCGGCTTGCCGCCGGCCCCGGCGAGGCCGAGCAGGATGCCGAAGCGGTCCGCCTCGTCAGCCCCGAGCTGCTGGTGAAGAGGCGTTCGCATGACGGAGCCGGGCGGGGCGTCGACGGGCAGCGGCAAGCCGTAGGTGTTGCTCAGCGGCAGATCCCCCTGGGGAAGGCAATGACCGACGGGGTACACACGGCCGATCTTGACCAGTGCTTCGCTCAACACCACTCGCCTGTCGCCTGTGTTGTGCAGGGTCAGCTCCAGCCGCGAGTTGCCATCGGTTTCCTTGACCAGCGCATCGACCAGCTCTAGCTGGGCGCCCTTTGGGGAGGATTGGGCTTCCGACCCACCTGAGAGGACTTGGATGGCCCCGAATATCAGGGCAGCTAGGCCGATCGGCACCCCGATGATCGTGGCCCACATCGCAAATCGCGGCACGTGATCGTCAACCCAGTGCCATGTCCGTGCAAGCCGTCCACGTTTGGGTGGGGGCTCGGGTGGCTTCAGGTCGCCGATCTGGCGTTCCATGTCAGGACTGCCCCATGGCTCTGGTCAGCTCGCGGTTGAGAAGCCTCATGATCAGCCGGTAGGGCAACTCGAACTTGCACTGGAGCCAGTGGAGCATGCGGATGTCAGCGGACGTGAAGACCAGGTAGCGGTTCCTTTCGATCCCTTTGAGGATCGTCTCCGCCACCCGGGCGGGGCTCACGGCGTGCTCGCCGAAGCGCTTGACCAACCTGCGAATCCGCGGGCTGTCGCGGTCGACGCCGACCAGCTCGACCGTCTCCATTAGCGGCGTCCGCACCGCGCCCGGGCAGACGAGGCTGACGCCGATGCCGTGCGGGCGCAGATCGAAGCGCAGCACCTCCGAGACACCGCGCAGGCCGAACTTGCTCGCGCTGTAGGCGGCGTGCCACGGCAGGCCAAAGAGGCCGGCGGCTGAGGAGACGTTGACGACGTGTCCGCCGCGGCCGGCCGCGATCATCGGCGGCACGAAACATTCGAGCACGCCGACCGGGCCCATCAGATTGATCTCGACCATTTTGCGCCAGTCCTCCTGGCGCAGGCGGTCGATCGATCCCCAGGTCGATACGCCGGCGACGTTCATCACCACGTCCATGCTGCCGTGCTCGGCGTGGATATCGGCCGCCATCGCGACGATCGCCTCGTGGTCGGTGACGTCGGCTGCACGGACGAACGGCACCGCGCCGCCCGCGCCTCGGATCTCCTCGGCGACTGTGTCGAGCGCCTCAGCCTGGACATCGGTGAGGAAGAGCACCGCCCCGCGCTCCGCAGCCACGATCGCCGTCGCCCGCCCGATCCCACTGGCGGCGCCCGTGATCAGGCAGCGCTTTCCGCGCAGGTCCTTCACAGCCGGGTCGGGAAGTCGGGCTCGACTCGAAGCGTGTTGAGCGTCATCGCCAGCATCTCGTAGTGGCCGATCAGCATGCAGAGCTCGATCAGCTGTGGCTCGTCGAGCTGGGCGCTCAGCCGTGACCAGAGCTCGTCGCCGATCCTGCCGTCGGCGTGCATCTCGTCGGCCGCGCGCAGCAACGACTCCTGCCGCTCCGACCAACCCTCCGCATCCGGGCCCTCTCGGACGCGCGCGACCTCCGCTTCGCTCAGCCCGGCCCGCCTTGCAATCCGCTCGTGCTGAGCCCACTCGTATTCGCTGCCCGTGTTGTGGGCGACACGCAAGATCGCCAACTCGGTGTCCGCCCGAGGGAGCTTGCCGCCAGGCATCAGCGCCCCGGCAAACCAGAGCCAGCGACGGAAGAGCCGGCGGTTGCGACCCAGGGTGGTGAAGATCCGCGGTGGCGCCCCGCGCGTGGCGATTCCGGCGATGCGCGCGATCCCGTAGTTGATCCACCCCAGTTGCCGCCGGTCCCCCGGCCCGATCCGCGCCCCCTCGGCCATAGAAACCCGGACCGTACCCGTATTCGCCATCTATGTGATGGCGAATACGGGACTGACCGCACCGCAGCGGCCGTTTCTGCTCAACTCCCGTCGGTGATCAGACCACTGCTGGCAGTCGACACGCCCTCGATGCTCTTC
>CAZQET010000043.1:0-1976 GCA_964591825.1 uncultured Conexibacteraceae bacterium | reverse complement strand
GCCACACGATCGAGGGCGAGAGCATGCTCAACCGGGTGGGCGGGGTGCTCGCCGAGGTCGGTCGCATCGTCCGCTCCTCCCACGAGCACTACGACGGCAGCGGCTACCCGGACCGCCTCTCCGGCGAGGAGATACCGATCGAGGCCAGGATCGTCACCTGCTGCGACGCCTTCAGCGCGATGACCACCACCCGGTCCTACCGCAGGGCGATGCCGCTGGAGGCCGCCCTCGAGGAGCTCCGCTCCTGCGCCGGAACGCAGTTCGACCCCGACGTCGCGCTGGCGCTGGAAGAGATAGTCCTCTCCTAGATGAGTAGTTCCACGACCACTCCGCGCAGAACGAGGTCGAAGGGGTAGCGAGCAGCGGGGTCGAAGTCGGCGGTGCTCAATCCCACCGTCGACCCAGAGGAGGGCCACGATGCTCGCCGACCTCGACCTGCTGCTCACTGCGGTGTTCTGCACCGCCGACGATCTCCTGCCCAAAGGCAAGAAGAACGCCCGCCGCAGACTGACTGACGCGGAGGTCGTCACCCTCTGCGTGGCGCAGTCGATCATGGGCATCGGCTCCGATGCCCGGTTCCTCCGGATCGCCTTCAAGCGCCTCGGGCACTTGTTCCCGGCGCTGACCAAGCGCTCGGGCTTCCACAAGCGCCGTGATCGCCTCGCCGAGACGATCGAGGCGATGACGATGGCCTTCGCCAGCCAGAGTCCGGGCTGGCACGACGATCTGCTGCTGGCCGACTCGACCCCGGTCGAGTGCGCCCGCTCGCGCGAGACGGTGAAGCGCAGCGGCGCGAGCTGCCTGGGCGATGCGATCGCCAACGCCGCCGACTACGGCTACTGCGCCTCCCACAGCCGCTGGTTCTGGGGCCTGCGGCTGCACACGCTGATGGCGCCGGACGGGACTCCGCGGGCGATGGCGCTGACCTCGCCCAAGGAAGGCGAGCGCGAGGTCTGCCTGCGGCTCCTTGGCCGGGTCAACCGCCCAGGCCCGCTCGTCGTCCTCGGCGACAAGGGCTACGCCGGGAGCGAATTCGAGGCCCAGGCAGCAGCTCTCGGCGCGACCGTGGTCCGGCCTCGGCGCCGCGACGAGGAAGGCCCGGGGCTCCACCTGGCGCCGCTGCGCCAGCGAATCGAGTCGATCTACTGGAGCGCCAAGGACATCCTCGCGCTCGAGCGCCACGGAGCCCGCACCCTGCGCGGCCTGCGAGCCCGCATCGCCAGTCGCTTCCTTGCGCTGGCCGCGGCCATCGCGCTCAACTTCGAACTCGGACGCAACAGCCGGGCCTTGGTCGACTACGTGGCCTGAGTCGTGGAACTACTCATCTAGAGCGCGAAGATCAGGGTGCAGATGACCCCGGCGGCGATGCAGTAGATGCCGAACGGCGTCAGCCGGTTGGTCTCGAAGAAGCGCAGCAGGAACCTCACCGCCAGGTAGGTGGTCGCCGCCGCGCAGAGGGCGCCGACCAGCGCCTGCCCGCGGACCCCGTTGCCGGCGGTGCCGAACAGTTCCGGCAGCTTCAGCAGCCCGGCGGCGCCGATGATCGGGGTCGCGAGCAGGAAGGAGTAGCGGGCGGCGTCCTCGTTCGAAAGCCCCGAGAGCAGCCCGCCGCCCATCGTCACCCCCGAGCGTGAGATGCCGGGGATCAGGGCCGCCGCCTGCGCGGTGCCGATGCCGATCGCCTGGCGCCAGCTCAGCTTCGCGAGCCGCGGGTCGGAATCGCCGCGGTAATCGCCCGGCCGCGGCGGCCGGCGGCGCAGGCGCTCGAAGGCGAGCAGCAGGACTCCGTTGAGGATCAGGAACGCGGCCGCAGAGGCAGACGAGGCGAAGACGCTGCGCAGCGGATGCTCGAGCAGGAGGCCGATGGTGCCGGCCGGGATCGTCCCCACGACCAGGAGCCAGCCGAGCCGGGCGTCGCTGTCGGTGGGGTCGATCTCACGGTCGCGAAGCGAGCGGCCGAGGCCCCGCGCGATCCG
>CAZQET010000042.1:0-2001 GCA_964591825.1 uncultured Conexibacteraceae bacterium | reverse complement strand
TCGTCGCGATTGCCTGCGCGGGTGCCTTCCTCGCCTTCCTCGACGCGACCATCGTCAACATCGCCTTCCCGGACATCTCCCGCTCCTTCGCCGGGTCGGGTCGGGACGCGCTCTCCTGGGTGTTGGACGGCTATTTCGTCGTCATCGCGGCGTTGCTGGTGCCAGCCGGGGGCCTTGCCGATCGCTTCGGCCACAAGCGCGTCTTCCTGCTCGGAGTAACCGGGTTCACCGGGGCGAGCCTGCTCTGCGCGGCCGCACCCTCGCTGGCGCTGCTGATCGCCTTTCGGGTGGTTCAGGGCGTCGGGGCGGCTCTGATCGCACCGACCTCGTTGGCGCTGGTCCTCGACGCCTTCCCGCTCGAGCAGCGGGCGACCGGCGTGGGAATCTGGGGCGCCGCGGCCGCCGCCGCGGCGGCAATCGGACCGACTCTGGGCGGCTCGCTGGTCGAGTTGTACGACTGGCGCCTGGTCTTCCTCGTCAACCTGCCGATCGGCCTGGCGGTCGTCCTGCTCGGACGACGCGCCCTGCGCGAGCGCCCGCAGCTCGACAGCCGCCTGCCTGACCTGCCAGGCGCCCTGATGCTGGCCGCGAGCCTCGCCCTGGTGACCCTGGCGATCGTCGAGGGCAACGACTGGGGCTGGACCTCCGCTCCGACCCTGAGCGGCTTCGCCGGCGCGGCGATCCTGCTTGCCGCCGTGGTCTGGCGCAGTCGCACGCATCCGCGGCCGATCGTCGAACCGGCGCTCTTCGCCGACCGCGCCTTCCGCCTCGGCAACCTCGGCACGCTGCTCTTCGCCGCCGCCTTCTTCTCGCTGATCCTCGGCAACGTGCTCTTTCTGACCGGTGTCTGGGGCTACACGGTGCTGCAGGCCGGCGCGGCAACGCTGCCGGGCCCGACCCTCTCGACCGTCTTCGCCGGCCCCGCCGGTAAGCTCGCCGACCGCTTCGGCCACCGCGCCGTGATCGTCCCCGGCACGCTCTTCTTCGCCGCCGGGGTGATGGTGCTGCGTTCTGCCGGCGCCCAGCCCGATTGGCTCGGCCTCTGGCTGCCCGGCGCCTGCCTCACCGGCATCGGCATCGGCCTCGCCTTCCCGACCCTCGGCTCCGCCGCTGTCCGCGACGTCCCCGACGACCGCTTCGCCACCGCGAGTGCCGTCAACGCCGCCTTCCGCCAAATCGGCGCCGCCCTCGGCACCGCGATCCTCGTCGCCATGGTCGGCGAACCGGCAAGCCTCCAGGCGGCCCTCAGCGTCTCCAACGACGCCTACCTCTTCTCGGTCATCGCCGCACTCGCCTCAGGGGCTGCCGTGCTCGCCCTGCGGCAACGCGCACCGGTGGAGGACGACGAAGAAGACGGACCGGTCCCGGACGATTCCGCCCGGGACCAAGTCACGTCCTACGCTTAAGGCCGCCCTTTTTTGAGGCTCTTTTTCTTCGCTTTCGCCTGACCCTTGAGATGCAGTTTGAGGGTCCTGGTAGTTGGTGCCCCAACGACGTTTGGTGCTGTTGCAGTAACGGTCAGGGTCAAGGAGCGTTTCCCGGGCAGCGCCTTCAATGCTGATTGCAGCTTCTTTGGGAAGAGGACGACGAATTTAGCGAGCGTTCCGGGAGCAACCACCTGCGTGCCGCCATTCAGCTTGGCCGATTTGCCTTTGCTCAATTTGACCGTCCCCGCAACCGTCACCGATGCCTGGGAGCTGGCCGTAACGGTGATCGTCGCCAGTTTTTTCCTGGCGGTCCCCGTGGCGCTCAGCGTGACCACTGGGCACGGCGCTTGAGTGGAGGCGCTCTGCGGGCACTTGTCCTGCGTTTCGTCCCCGTAGCCGTCGTGGTCGGCGTCGGGCTCGATCGTGGCGGCAAGGGGGACGCGGCCTTTGGTGGCGGGGAAGAATTCGGCGCTCGAACCCTTGCCCACGTCGCCTGGCGCCGCGCCGAGCGTGCCTTCGATGCCTGATCCTTCGCAATAGATGCTGAGGCTTTCGATCGGCGTGCCTTCGTACG
>CAZQET010000041.1:0-2107 GCA_964591825.1 uncultured Conexibacteraceae bacterium | reverse complement strand
GATCCGCTCCGGCCGGATGCACAGCCTCCGCCCCCCACGCTCGAGGATGTTCGAGGTGCCGACGAAGCCGGCGACGAACTCCGTCGCGGGGTGCTCGTACACGTCAGTGGGCGCGCCGAGCTGCTCGATCCGGCCGTGGTTCATCACCGCGATCCGGTCGCTCATCGTCAGCGCCTCCTCCTGATCGTGGGTGACGTAGACGAAGGTGATCCCGACCTCGCGCTGGATCCGCTTCAGCTCGACCTGGAGCCCCTTGCGCAGCTTCAGGTCCAGCGCCCCCAGCGGCTCGTCGAGCAGCAGCACCTTCGGCAGGTTGACCAGCGCCCGCGCGAGTGCCACCCGCTGCTGCATTCCCCCCGAGAGCTGCGCCGGGCGCCGATTCGTCTCCGCGGCGAGGCCTACCCGCTCGAGCTCCGTCTTGACGCGGGTCTCGGTCTCGGCTCTGGGAACGCCCTTGCGCCGCAGGCCGAAGGCGACGTTGTCCTCGACGCTCAGGTGCGGGAACAGCGCATAGCTCTGGAATACGGTGTTGGTGGGGCGCTTGTGGGGTGGCGAGCCTGCCACGTCGATCCCCTCGATTCGGATCTCGCCCGTGGTCGGCTGCTCGAAGCCGGCGATCATTCGCAGGGTCGTCGTCTTGCCGCAGCCGCTGGGCCCGAGGAGGGTGAAGAACTCACCGCCTGCAAACTCCAGGCTGAGGTCGTCGACGGCGACCAAGTCTCCGAAGCGCTTCGTGACGCCCTCTAGCTCGACGCTTGGGATTCCGTTCTCCATCTCATTCCCTCGACGGTGTAACGACGCCGGAGCCTCCCTCACTAGACGGTAGCGCTACCCGGTTGCCGGCACGACCAGTACCGGGACGGCGGATTCGTGCAGCAGCTTGTAGGGGGTGGAGCCGATGATCGCCGCTTTCAGCGGCGTCTCACCGTGGCTGCCGAGGGCGATCATCCGCGCATCGCCTTCGCCGGCCGCCTCGATCAGGGCGTGGGAGGGCCTCAGCGGCTTCAGCCGCACCTCATGCTCGACTCCGGCCGCCCGCGCCCGCTCGGCCCCTTCGGCGGTGACCTGTTTCGCCAGTTCCTCGACCGCCTCGCGATGGGTGGGTATCTCCCCGCCCCCCGGGCCGCCGGGCGCGTAGCCGAAGACGATCACGAGCCTGTCCCCGAACACCCGTGCGATCTCTGACGCTTTGTCCAAGGCCAGCTTGCTGCCGTCGGACCCGTCGTAGCCAACGATGATCTCGCTCATTGCTCGCCTCCTAGTCGGCCAGCACCGAGGCTTTGCCCACCACAGTGCCCTCGAGGATTCCCGGGTCGGCGACTTCCGGCTTTCGCCTGAAGAATCTCGGGTAGACGAAATTGGCGATGACCATCACGACCACTCCCATCAGAATCAGCCCGACCCCGATCGCCACCGGGACGCCGAAGCCGAGGAATTCGGAGCCTGTTTCCGTTTCGGCCGGATTCTGGTAGGTGATGAACGCCTTGATGAAGATGAACGTGAGGATCGCGCCGCCGAGCAGGGGGGCGACGCCGACCATGAAGAAGTTGCGGACGCTCTTGAAGATCTCCCTGCGGTAGTAGACCGCGCAGGCGAACCCGGTCAGCCCGTAGTAGAAGGCGATCTGGAAACCGAGGCCGATGATCGCGTCGCCGAGGACGCTGGTGCTGGCGTTGATGATGAAGAGGGTCCAGACCAGCGAGAGGGCGCCCATCGCAAGCGTCGAGACGTCGGGCGTCAGGTAGCGCGGGTGGATGCGGCCGAACGCCTTGGGGATCGAGCCGAAGCGCGCCATCGAGAGTGTCGTCCGGGCAGTCGGCAGGATCGTCGTCTGAGTCGACGCCGAGGCCGAGGTCAGCACCGTGATGATCAGCAGCTTGTCGAGCGGAGACCCCAGGACGCTCCCCCCCAGGGCGCCGAGGACGTCTTCGGAGTTCTTGCTGAGGAAGGCGGGGCCGTGGAACGCCTGGGCGGCGGTGGCGACGACGACGTAGATCAGGACGAGGAGGATCGTGCTCATCACGGCAGCCTTGCCGGGTCCGTTGGCGGAATCCGTCGACTCCTCGTTGACGCAGACACCGCTGTCCCACCCCCAGTAGATGAAGAC
>CAZQET010000040.1:0-1816 GCA_964591825.1 uncultured Conexibacteraceae bacterium | reverse complement strand
AGGTAGGCCATGCCGCGTATGGATTGCCCACGATGGTCGACCTCGAATGCCTGGTGTCGCATCGGGCGTGGATTGTAGTCCCGGGTGAATTACGCCTTCGCCCAGCTCGACTGCATCAGGATGTCGGCGACCTCGTTGCGCGAGAACTCCTGCGGCGGCCTTTCGCCGTTGCCGAGCATCTCGCGGACCTTGGTTCCGGAGAGGAAGAGGTGCGCGTCCTGGTCGTGGGGGCAGGTCTTGTTCGAGGCCAGGCCCTCGCACTCGTTGCACCAGAAGGTGTGCTCGAACATCAGCGGCTCGATGCCGAGCTCGTCGATGTCGATCGTGTCGAAGATCTTCTGGGCGTCGTAGGTGCCGTAGTAGTCGCCAGCGCCGGCGTGGTCGCGGCCGACGATGAAGTGGGTGGCGCCGTAGTTGCGGCGGACGATCGCGTGCAGGATCGCCTCGCGCGGGCCGGCGTAATGCATCTTCGCCGGCTTCACGCCCAGCATCACCCGGTCGTTCGGGTAGTACTTCTCCATCAGCACCTCGTAGCAGCGCATGCGCACGTCGGCGGGAATGTCGCCGGCCTTGGTCTTGCCGATCAGCGGCTGGATGAAGAGGCCGTCGCATGTCTCCAGCGCCGCCTTGGTCAGGTACTCGTGGGCGCGGTGGATCGGGTTGCGGGTCTGGAAGGCGACGATCCGCTTCCAGCCGCGCTTCTCGAACTCCTCCTTGGTCTCCGCCGGGGTCTTGTAGCGGCGCATGAACGCCTCCTCGTGATCCGGCAGCGCGTCGACCTCGATCGGCCCGGCGAGCATCCGGTTGCCCTCGGCATAGATCGCGGCGACGCCGGGGTGCGCCTCGTCGGCGGTGCCGTAGACCTGCTCGGCCTCGCGCTTGACGTCACGCTCCCAGATCTCCTCGACCGTGAGCCGGCCCAGCGGCTTGCCTTCGTCGCTGGAGAGCGAGACGACGTCGCCGACCTCGCACTCGAGGTCGCTCGCCAGGGTGATCGGGATCGGCCAGTAGTCGCCGTCCGTGGTGCGCATCTCCGCGCAGACGCGCTCCCAGTCGGCGGAGCCCTGGAAGCCGGTCAATGGCGCGAAGCCGCCGTTGCCGATCATCTCGAAATCGGCGGTATGACGCTCGTCAAGTGTCAGGGAAAGCTCGGTCATCGTCTCGCTCATGCGTGCAATCTCGCTATTCGTTGGGGTAAGGGTGTTACGTACGGGTTATCGCTGCGGTCGTGCGGCGCTAGTTGATCCCGCACTCGGTCTTTTCGAGCCCCGCCCAGCGGCCGTCGCGGGGCGATCCGCCCGGGCCGACCGGCTTGGTGCAGTGCGTGCAGCCGATCGACGGGTAGCCGCGGTCGTGGAGCGGGTTGTACGGAAGGTCGTGCTCATGGATGTAGTTCCAGACGTCGCGCTCGGTCCAGTCGGCGAGGGGATTCAGCTTCCAGAGGTTGAATCGCTTGTCCCAGCCGAACTTCGGGGCCTTGGCGCGGTTCGAGGAGTCCTCGCGCCGGACGCCGGCGACCCAGCAGTCTACGGAAGAAAGGGCGCGACGCATCGGCTCGACCTTGCGCAGCCCGCAGCAGGCGTCGGGATCGCTGTTCCAGAGCTCCTCGCCGTAGCGCTCGGCCTGCTCCTCGAGCGTCAGGTTGTGGAAGCGGTCGAACTCGATCCCGAGGAACTCGGCGAGCCTGTCGCGCGTCTCGTATGTCTCGGGGAAGAGGACGTCGGTGTCGAGGTAGAAGAAACGCGCGTCGGGGTTGACCCGCGTCGCGAGGTGAGCGGTGACCGAGCTCGTCTTCTGGAACGAGCAGGCGATGTAG
>CAZQET010000039.1:0-1907 GCA_964591825.1 uncultured Conexibacteraceae bacterium | reverse complement strand
CCCCCAGCCCGGTCAGAGCACGCGCCTCCGGAATGTTGGGAGTCACCACCGAGCTCATCGGCAGCAGCCGCACGATCAGGGCTTCCCGGGCGGCCTCGTCGAGCAGCACGGCACCACTCTCAGCGACCATCACCGGGTCGACCACCACCGGGACGTCGCCGACGAGGTGCAGGGCTTCGACCACGGCGAGGACGGTCTCGGCTGTGCCGAGCATGCCGATCTTGACGGCGTTGACGCCGATGTCCTCGGCGACCGCCCGCACCTGAGCGACGATCGTCTCGGGCGCGACCGCTTCAACCGCCTCGACCCCGACCGTGTTCTGTGCCGTGATCGCCGTGATCGCGGTCATCCCGTGCACGCCGCAGCGGGCGAACGCCTTCAGATCGGCCTGGATGCCGGCGCCGCCGCCGGAGTCCGAGCCGGCGATCGAGAGGACGGCTGGCACCTCGCGATCCGCGCTCATGCTGAGACCCTAGATGTAGTTCCTAACAACGTTGTTCATCCGGGCCTCCTTGAAGGCTGGGGGTGACTAGACACCCAGCAACAAGGAGGACACCGGATGAAGCTCCACGCTAACGCCCGCACCTGCCCGAACTCTCGCAAGCTCCTGGTCGGCCGCATCGAAGAGGAGGGCTGGTCGCTGGCGGCGGCGGCCGAGGCCGCCGGCGTCAGCGAGCGAACCACGGCAAAGTGGCTGGCCCGCTGGCGCTCTGAAGGGGATGTCGGCCTGCTCGACCGCAGCTCAGCGCCGAGAGCCCGGCCCACGCAGCTGCCTGCCGATCGCGTCAAGGCGATCGAGGCGCTGAGGCGGCTGCGGATGACCGCCGCTGAGATCGCCGAGGTGCTGGAGATGGCGCTCTCGACCGTCTCACGCTGGTTAAAGCGGATCGGCCTCGGCAAAAGAAGCCGACTGGAGCCCCCGGAGCCCCCCAACCGCTATCAGCGCCAGCGCCCCGGAGAGTTGATCCACGTCGACATCAAGAAGCTGGGCCGGATCCTGGCCGCTGGGCACCGGGTAACGGGATCCAGGGCCTCTCAGGTGAAGACTCGCAAGGAGCGCAAGCGGGTCGGAAAAGCAGGCTGGGAGTTCGTCCACGTCTGCGTCGACGATGCCACCCGCCTTGCCTACGTCGAGGTCCTGCCCGACGAGAAGGGCGCCACCGCGGCTGCATTCCTGCGGCGCGCGGTCAGCTGGTTCAAGGGGATGGGGATCACGGTCGAGCGGGTGATGAGCGACAACGGCGCCTGTTATCGCTCCACGGTGCACGCTCAGGTCTGCCGCGAGCTCGGCCTCAGGCACCTTCGCACCCAGCCCTATCGCCCCCGGACCAACGGGAAGGCCGAGAGATTCATCCAAACGCTCGTCAACCGCTGGGCCTATGGAGCCATCTACGGCTCCTCGGCCGAGCGCACCGCGGCGCTACCCGGCTGGCTCGTTCACTACAACTTCAGGAGACGACACGGCTCCCTCGGCCATCAACCGCCCGCGGCTCGGCTCGCCGAGTTGGAACAACGTCCTGAGTAGCTACATCTAGATGTCTTCGTCGTCGTCGTAGCCGCTGACCTCGGCCATCTGGCCTCCGTAGAGCTCAGAGACCGTGACGGGCGGCGACTGCACGGAGATGCAGGCCAGCTCGCTGTCGCCGTCGTTGGCGATCGAGTGGTCGGTCGCCGGGGGGACGAGGATCAGGTCCCCCTCCTCGACGTGCTGGGTGTCGCCGGCGACCGACATCGCCCCGGCGCCGCGGACGACGACATAGACCTGCTCGGCCTCCTCGTGGGAGCGCAGCGTCTGCTCCGTCCCGGCCGGGACCTCGAGCCAGGTGACCGACATATTGCGCGAGCCGAGCTCGCCCGCGTCCATCAGGACGTGCGAGCGGAGGCGGTGCCATTCCTCGACCGGGGCA
>CAZQET010000038.1:0-8105 GCA_964591825.1 uncultured Conexibacteraceae bacterium | reverse complement strand
GGACCAGCTCCGCCGCCGTGCCGGTGAGGAAGACCTCCTCGGCCAGGTAGAGCTCGGCCCGCGCGACGTCGCGTTCGACCACGGTGTAGCCGAGGTCGCGAGCGATCTGGATCACGGACTTGCGGTTGATCCCATCGAGGATCGCGGCCACGTGCGGCGGGGTGACGATCTGACCGTCGCGGACGACGAAGATGTTCTCGCCCGAGCCCTCGCAGACGAAGCCGCGCTCGTCGAGCAGGATCGCCTCTTCGTAGCCGGCCTTCTGCGACTCGGTCTTGGCAAGGATCGAGTTGAGGTACTGGCCCGAGGCCTTCGCGTGCGGGATCAGCCCGGCGGGACTGATCCGCCGCCAGCTGGAGACCTTGGCGCGAATCCCGTGCTTGGCGCCGTCCTCGCCGAGATAGACCCCCCAGGGAAAGGCCGCGATGACGACGTCGACAGGAGCATCGGTTGCGTAGAGCCCCAGGCTGCCGTAGCCGCGGTAGGCAAGGGGTCGGATGTAGCAGGAGCCGAGCCCGTTGCGGCGGATCAGCTCCCTGGTCGCCTCGCCGATCTCCTCGCTCGAGTAGGGAAGCTCCAGGTAATAGAGCTCGGCCGACTTGGCGAGGCGGTCGAGGTGGTCGGCGTGGCGGAACACGGCAGGGCCACGCTCAGTCTCATAGCAACGAACCCCCTCGAAGACGCCGGTGCCGTAGTGCAGCCCGTGGGTGAGAACGTGGGTCTTCGCCTCCTCCCAGGGCACGAACTCCCCGTTCTGCCAGATCAGCTCCGCCGTCTCCATGCCGGGAAAGTATGCCCCATCCCCGAACTGCATCAAATTCTCGTTTTAACAGATAGAGAATTTGATGCAGTTCGGCTGATTCAGGTGCGGAGAGCGGCCAGGACGGCCTCGGTGATCTCGGCGGTGCCGGCGGACGGCTCTCCCTCGCCGGCGAGGTCGGGGGTGCGGAGGCCTTGCTCCAGGGCCGCATCGACTGCCGACTCGATGCGGGAGGCATCCTCGGGACGGTCGAGGCCGTGGCGCAGCATCATCGCCACCGAGAGGAAGGTTGCCAACGGGTTGGCGACGCCCTGGCCGGCGATGTCGGGGGCGGAGCCGTGCACGGGCTCGAAGAGGCCCGGATCGCCCTCGGCGCCGAGGCTGGCGGAGGGCAGCATGCCGAGCGAGCCGGTGAGCATCGCGGACTCGTCGCTGAGGATGTCGCCGAAGAGGTTCTCGGTGACGATCACGTCGAAGTCGGCTGGGCGCGAGACGAGCTGCATCGCCGCGTTGTCGACCAGCAGATGGTCGAGCTCGACGTCGGGATAGTCGGGGGCGACGCGGCCGACGACCTCGCGCCAGAGCCTCGAGGTCTCGAGAACGTTGGCCTTGTCGACCGAGGTGACGCGCGGCCTGCGGTCTGGCCCGCCGCCGCGGCGGCGGGCGGCATCGAAGCCGACCCTGGCGATGCGCTCGATTTCGGCGACCGAGTACTGGCAGGTGTCGTGGGCGACCTCGCCGTCACGGCCGGAGTCGCCGAAGTAGATGCCGCCAGTCAGCTCGCGCACGACGAGCAGATCGGTGCCGGCGATGCGCTCGGGGCGCAGCGGACTGGCATCGAGCAGCGCCTCGCTGGGACGCACCGGACGCAGGTTGGCGTAGAGGCCCATGCCCTTGCGCAGCCCGAGCAGGCCCTGCTCAGGGCGCGGCGCATCGGGGTCGGTGGTGTCCCATTTGGGCCCGCCGACGGCGCCCAGCAGAACCGCGTCGGCGGCGCGGCAGGTCGCGAGCACCTGGTCGGTGAGCGCCGTGCCGTGAGCGTCGATCGAGCAGCCGCCCATCAGCCGCTCCTCGAGCTCGAACTCGCCCAGCGCTTCGAGCACTCGCCGCGCCGCGGCGACGATCTCCGGGCCGATCCCATCGCCGGGCAGCAGGACTATGCGGGGCGTGCCGCTCATCGGTCGGGCACTCTAGTCGCCGCCAGGCGGTAAAACGCTTTGTCCATGCAATGAATGGAAAAGGCGTTTCACCCTGAGGGGGGTGTGCGCGCCTCGATGTTGAGGCGGACGTAGTCGAGCGTGAGCGGCTCGGGAGATTGCGCCAGGATCGCTTCGGCGAACGGCAACCGCATATCCTCGGGCAGGCGGGCGAGGTGGGGACCGAGCGTCACCGTCATCGTGAAGCGCAGCGGATCGGCCGGCGTGACCGGCTTGGGCTCCAGCCAGCAGCGCGCCTCGGCGAAGCCCGCCTCGCGCAGACGCGATTCGGTCTCCTGCGGACCGGCGAAGTTCCACATCAGCGTCATGCCCTCGAAGTGCTGGGCGTACTCGGGGCGCGTGGCGACCGCGGCGATCGCCTCGGCGTGCTCGGCGACGTTGCCGAGGCCACCGCACTGGGCGACGAGCCGACCGCCGGGGCGAAGCGCGCCCCGCAGGCGAGAGAAGAGACGCTCGTGGTCGAGGATCCAGTGAAAGGTCGCGGTCGAAAAGATCAGGTCGACGGGCTCCTCGACCTCCAGCTCGGCGAGATCGGCGACGAGGTAGGAGGCGGAGCCGCCGAGCCGCTCGCGGGCCTTCTCGACCATCGCCTCGGAGGCGTCGACGGCGAGGACGGAGCCGCCGGGCAGGCGTGCGAGCAGCTGCTCGGTGACCCGTCCCGAGCCGCAGCCGGCGTCGATCGCGTCCTCGTCGCCATCGAGCTCGAGCCGCCCCAGGACCTCCGACCCCCAGCTGAACTGGGGGTCGGAGATCGCGTCGTAGGTCTCAGCGTCCCACTCGCGCGGACCGAAGTTCATCGCGCCGGCCATGCACGCCTCAGAGCGCGGTCGTGACCGGACCGCGGTCGGCGGCGCCGGAGCCCTCGAAGACGTCGATCGCACCGGCGTTCTCCAGGGTGATGCCGATGTCGTCGAGGCCGTTCAGCAGCCGGTGCTTGACGTCGGGCTCGATCTGGAACTCGAAGACGCCGGCGGCGCAGTTGACCGTCTCGTCGTCGACGTCGATTCGCGCCTCCCCGGCCTCGGCCACCGCCCTGCAGTGCTCCTCGTCGAGGATCGCCGGCAGCAGCCCAATCTTGGTGCAATTGGAGTAGAAGATGTCGGCGAAGGAGGGCGCGACGATCGCCTGGAAGCCGAAGTCCTCCAGCGCCCACGGTGCGTGCTCGCGCGAGGAGCCGCAGCCGAAGTTGCGCCCGGTAACGAGGATCGGGTTGGGCTCCAGCTCGATCTCTCCGTCACGGATCCAGTCGTAGAAGAGGAACTCGCCGAAGCCGGTGCGCTCGATCCGCTTCAGGAACTGCTTGGGGATGATCTGGTCGGTATCGACGTCGGCCCGGTCCAGGACCGACACCCTGCCCTCAATCACGTCCACTGGTCTCATCTCTAACTCCAGTCTCTGATGTCGACGAAGTGACCCTCGATCGCCGCGGCCGCGGCCATCTTCGGGCTGACCAGGTGGGTGCGACCGCCCTTGCCCTGGCGCCCCTCGAAGTTGCGATTCGAGGTCGAAGCGCAGCGCTCCCCCTCCATGAGGATGTCCGGGTTCATGCCCAGGCACATCGAGCAGCCCGCCTCGCGCCATTCGAAGCCGGCGGAGCGAAAGATGTCGTGCAACCCCTCGGCTTCGGCGGTCGCCTTGACCTGCTGAGAGCCGGGGACGACCATCGCTCGCACCGAGCCGGCGACCCTGCGGCCGTCGACCAGCTCGGCCGCCTCGCGCAGATCCTCGATCCGCGAGTTGGTGCAGGAGCCGATGAAGACCCTTTCCGGAGCGATCTCGGTCATCGGCGTGCCCGCCTCCAGGCCCATGTAAGTGAGTGCGCGCTCGGCGGCCTCGCGATCCGCCGGCGAATCCATCGCCGCCGGGTCTGGCACCGCGTCGGTGACCTGGACGACCATGCCGGGAGTCGTTCCCCAGGTGACCATCGGCGAGATCGCTGACGCGTCGACCTCTACCTCGGTGTCGAAGGAAGCGCCCTCGTCGGTCGGCAGCTTCGTCCAGCGCTCGAGCCCGGCGTCGAAATCAGCGGGGGCTCCGGGCTTGCCGCGCACCCACTCGAAGGTCGTCTCGTCGGGCGCGATCATCCCCGCCCGGCCGCCGCCCTCGATCGTCATGTTGCAGATCGTCATCCGGCCCGGCATCGAGAGCGCCTCGACCGCGGGGCCGGCGTACTCGACCGCGTGACCGACCATGCCGCCGGTGCCCAGCTTGCCGATCGTCGCCAGGATCAGGTCCTTGGGAGTGACCCCGGCGCCAAGCTCGCCGCCGTAGCTGATGCGCATCGTCCTGGGACGCTTCTGCACGAGGCACTGGGTGGCGAGCACGTGCTCGACCTCGGAGGTGCCGATGCCGAAGGCGAGTGCCCCGAAGGCTCCGTGGGTCGAGGTGTGGCTGTCGCCGCAGACGATCGTCATCCCGGGCTGGGTGACGCCCAGCTCCGGGCCGATCACGTGGACGATGCCCTGCCGGTCGGAGCCCAGCGAGTAGAGCGGGATGCCGAACTCCTCGCAGTTGCGCTCCAGCGTCTCGACCTGGACCCGCGAGAGCTCATCGGCGATCAGCCGCGCCGCCATCGTGCCGTCGGTGGGCACGTTGTGGTCGGCGGTGGCGATCGTCTTGTCGGGCCGGCGAACCCCGCGTCCGGCCATGCGCAGACCGTCGAAGGCCTGCGGCGAGGTCACCTCGTGGACGAGGTGCAGGTCGATGTAGATCAGACCGTCGGAGACCTGGTGGGCCTCCCAGAGCTTGTCGAACATGGTTCGCGCCATCGCTCAGCCTCCTCTCAGCCGCGCCTCAGGCCCGCGGCAATCACGGCGAGGAAGCGGGTCGGCTCCGCGCCTTCGTTCTCGAAATGGTGAGGCAGATCGGCGTCGAAGGTGACGCTGTCGCCCTCGTTCAGCTCATGGCGAGTGCCGTCGACGACCAACACCAGGGTGCCGGCGAGCACCACGGCGGTCTCGCGGCTGCCGGGCTCGTGCATCGGCGGGTCGTCGGGGCCGCCGGTCGTCGCTCCGGCCTGCAGCGTGTGCAGCGAGACGTCCGCCCGCTGGCCGGGCAGCGGCGGCGTCAGCTCCTCGAAGCGATGGCCGCCCCTTTCCAGGGCCCGACGCGCACCCGCGCGGCTGACCGCGACGTGCACGCCCTCGTCGAGGCGCAACAGCTGCGAGAGCGTCAGCTCCAGGCCAGCGGCGATCTTCGCCGCCACCGCCAGCGTCGGGCTCGTCTCGCCCCGCTCGACCTGCGAGAGCATCGGCGCGCTGACCCCGGAACGCTCGGCCAGATCCCGCAGCGAATAATCCATCGCCTCGCGCAGCGCGCGGATACGCGAGCCGACGGCGTCGGTCAGGTCTGGCGCGTAAGCGTGCGCGCTGATGAGGTCAGTTGCCATCCTGGTTGTACGCTATCACATACGTTTGTATTTCAAACTTGGCTCCCTTGCCCGGTGTGCTCCGCAGGCCGATTGACACCCAGGAGCTGCCGCAGATCCGCTGCGATCGCATCCGGTTCGTCGTCAAGCTGCGCCCATGAGATACGGGTGATCGAGTAGCCGGCGACGCGAAGCACCCGGTCTCGCATCCGGTCCCGTCTGAATGCGCTGCGCGTGCCGTGCCCTTCCCAACTATCCAGCTCCACAATCTGGCCCGTGCCATCCCAGTGGCAATCGACCTGGTACCGCCTGTTGCCAAGCAGAATCCAGTCATTGAGCCGAGGACGGGGCAGCCCATATCGGCGAAGAAAGGGAAGAAACCGTTCCTCGAGCGGGCTTTTCGGCTGGCCGGACGGAAGGCGTTCGATGCGAGTAAGCGCCATGCGGACCCGCGGCGCTCCCTGTCGCCGCGGATGGCGCTTGAGCAGGTCGGGCAGGGAAAGTCGATCGTGCAGCTGGCGGTATTCGGACTCGCGGATGAGGCTCTCGACCTGGTCCGCGGTGCCCGAGGCGGCCAGATCGAAGATCGTCCTTGGAACCGTTGTCACCGGGATTCCGTCGGCGAGCGTCTTCTCATCCTCTGGCAGCGACGAGTAGTGGCGACGAATCGAGCTGGAGGACCGCCACTTCTTGTCTGTCGTCACATGGATCGGTCCACTCCCTGCCGCGCGAATGCCCCACAGAGCTGCAGCGCTCGCGTGGCTGAGCACGGCCTCGGGGCCGCCGGCCAGGACCGCGGCCATTCGCCGTCCCTGGACCGTGAGCGCCGTGTGTCCCACTGCATATACGCCGCGATGGAGCCGATGGAGACGCCCCGCGGTCAGACGCCGCTCCACTTCCCTTCTCGATACCCCCATCCCCCGCAATTGTCGCCACGCCACCACCCCGTGCTGACCCTCGGCAAGCTCGGCAATTCGCCGATCCACCGCACGCGTCTGCTGCAGAGCACCCATATGGTGGCTAAGAGCAGACGGGTGCGGGTTCGCCCCCCCCGCAGGAGGTGAGTGCTATGGGCCTGGGGTGCGTTCGGTGGCGGCCTCGGCGGTCGCGGCCTCGGCCTCTCGAATCGCCGCGCCCTCCAGAGCGTTCGACAGCGCTCGGACGTAGGCGATCGCCGATGCCTCGAGGATGTCGGTGGCGACGCCCTGGCCGGTTGCCAGGCGGCCGGCGGCGCGCAGCATCACCGTCACCTGACCGAGGGCGTCCTCCCCCCCAGTGACTGCCTCGACCGTGTATTGGCGCAGCTCGCACTCGGTGTCGGCCGCCTTCTGGATCGCGTGGAAGATCGCGTCGACGGGGCCGTCGCCGCCGGACTCGCCGACCGACTCCTCACCGGAGGGCATCTTCACCGCGACCCGTGCCAGCGGCTCGCGCCGCGAGCCGGCCTCGACCTCGAACCAGGCCAGCTCGTGGGCGTCGGCCTTCTCACGCATCTCGTCGGAGACGATCGCCTCCAGGTCCAGCGCGGTCACCTGCTTCTTGCGATCGGCGACCTCCTTGAAGCGCTTGAAGGCGGCGTTGAGCGCATTGCCCTCGACCTTGAAGCCCAGCTGCTCCAGCGCGTCTTTCAGTGCGTGCCGGCCGGAGTGCTTGCCCAGCACGATCGAGTTCGACTCCAGGCCGACCTCGGTCGCGTCCATGATCTCGTAGGTGCTGCGCTCCTTCAGCACCCCGTCCTGATGGATGCCGGACTCGTGAGCGAAGGCGTTACGGCCGACCACCGCCTTGTTGGGTTGGATCGCATATCCGGTCAGGCGCGAGACCATGCGGCTCGTTCGGGCCAGCTCGCGAGTTTCGATACCGGTCGTCAGACCATGCACGTCCTCGCGCACCCGGATCAGCATCGCGATCTCCTCCAGCGAGCAGTTGCCAGCTCGCTCGCCGATGCCGTTGACCGCGCACTCGACCTGGCGCGCCCCGGCCAGCAGGCCGGCATAGGAGTTGGCGACGGCCAGGCCCAGGTCGTCGTGACAGTGGACCGAGGTCTCGACATCGCACAGCCCCGGCACCAGCTCGTACAAGCGCCGCCAGTACTCGGCGTACTCCTCGGGAGTCGTGTAGCCGACGGTATCCGGAACGTTGACCACGGTCGCGCCCTCCTCGACCGCGATCGCGCAGACTTCAGCGGTGAACTCAATGTCGGCGCGGGTCGCGTCCATCGGCGAGAACTCGACGTCCTCGCAATAGGAGCGCGCCAGGCGCACCGCGGCCCGAGCCTGACCCTTGACGTCCTCGCGGTCGGTCTTCAGCTGGTGCTCTATGTGGATGTCGGAGGTCGAGATGAAGGTGTGAATGCGGGGGCGTTCGGAGTCCTTGATCGCCCCCCATGCGGCGTCGATGTCGGCCTTGTGGGTGCGGGCCAGACCGCAAATCGTCGGGCCCTCGACCTGGCCGGCGATAGCCGTGACCGCCTCGAAATCGCCGGGCGAGGTAATCGGGAAGCCGGCCTCGATCACGTCGACCCCCAGGCGGGCGAGCTGCTGGGCAATCTCCACCTTCTCGGCGGTGTTCAGCGAGATGCCGGGCGACTGCTCACCGTCGCGCAGCGTCGTATCGAAGATGTGGACGCGGTTTGCGTCGTCTACTGGTGCCACTGGGTCCTCCTCCTCCGCTTCACTCGAATGACCTGTCTCTCGCGGCTATCGCGCCGCCCAGCGCTATTCCCCCCGAAGGGGGAGGAGAAGGAGAAGCGCGAGGCTGT
>CAZQET010000037.1:0-1780 GCA_964591825.1 uncultured Conexibacteraceae bacterium | reverse complement strand
ACGTGGTCGGCAACCGCGCCTGCGACATGATCGCGGAGCTGGTCGCGACGATGGCGCTGGAGGGTGGCTATCAGGAGCTCGCCCGGGTCATCCACCCCCACCCCACGATCTCCGAGGCGATCCTCGACGCGGCGCGGGCTGTCGATGGCTGGGCCATCCACGCCTGAGGCGGCCAGCCGCCGCTGTGTCTTTTATTTCGACCTCGGGTCGCCCTACGCGTACCTGACCGCGGAGCGGATCAGCGGGCTGTTCACCGACGCGGAGCTCGAGCAGCCGGAGTGGCAGCCGATCCTGCTCGGCGGCCTCTTCCAGCGCTTCGGGCGGGAGTCCTGGGGCACCGGCCCCGAGCGGGGGGACGGGATCGCCGAGATCGAGCGCCGGGCAGCCGCCTACGGGCTGCCGGCGCTCGCCTGGCCCGACCCCTGGCCGGGCAACACGCTGTTCGCGATGCGCGCCGCGACCTTCGCCAAGCAGACGGGCCGCACGGTCGCCTTCGCCCTCGCCGCCTTCCGCCAGGCCTTCGCCGCCGGGCGTGACCTGACCGAGCCCGAGAACGTGATGATCGCCGCCGCCGCCTGCGAGCTGCACCCCAACGCCCTGCTCAAGGCGGTCGGGACCGAAGCGGTCAAGCGGGGCCTGCGCGAGGCGACGGATTCGGCGGCCGAGCTGGGCGTCAGCGGAGTGCCGGCGCTTGTCGTCGACGGGCAGGCGTTCTGGGGCGACGACCGAGCGGAGGAAGCGGTAGAAGCGGCGAGCTAAGGTGGCTGGGATGGCCGACCTACCCGATGCGACCACCTGCTACGAGCTGCTCTCGCGGATGGCGCTGATCCGGCGCTTCGAGGAGGAGGCCGGGCGCCAGTACCAGCGAGCCAGGGCTGGGGGCTTCCTCCACCTGGCGATCGGCGAGGAGGCGACGATCGTCGGCACCACCTCGGTGATGCGCGACGAGGACTACCTGATCGGCACCTACCGCACGCACGGCCATGCGATCGCCCGCGGCACCGACCCGAAACGGGTGATGGCCGAGCTCTTCGGCCGCGTCGACGGGACCAGCGGCGGTCGCGGCGGCTCGATGCACATCTTCGACCGCGAGCGGCGCTTCATGGGGGGCTACGGGGTCGTCGGGGGCAACCTTCCGATCGCCGCCGGCCTCGCCCTCTCGGCGGAGTACAAGGGGGAAGACGCGGTCACCGTCTGCATGTTCGGCGACGGGGCCTCCAACGCCGGCAACTTCGGGGAGACGATGAACCTGGCGGCGCTCTGGAGCCTGCCGGTCTTCTTCCTGGTCGAGAACAACCTCTACGGGATGGGCACGTCGATCGAGCGCCACTCCGCCCAGACCGACCTCTCGAAGAAGGCGGAGGGATATGGCGTGCCCGGCAAGCGGATCGACGGCATGGACGTGATGGCGGTGCGCGAGAGCGTCGCCGAGGGAATTCGGCGCGCCCGCGAGGAGCGCCGTCCCACCCTGGTAGAGGCCTTCACATACCGCTACCGCGGTCACTCCGCCGCCGACCCCGAGGTCTATCGCGAGCGCGAGGAGGTCGAGGAGTGGCGGGCGAAGGATCCGATCGAAACCTTCTCGCGGCGCTGTGTCGATGCCGGGGTGCTCGGGGAGCGCGAGGTGCAGGAGGTGCGCGACAAGGCCGAGGCGGCGGTCGCCGACGCGGTCGAGTTCGCCGACGCCTCGCCCGAGCCGCCGCTCGACACCCTCTATGAGAACCTCTACGTGCTCGACGGCGACGCCGGCTGGTACGCGGTGGACGAGCGCAGCCCGGAG
>CAZQET010000036.1:0-3360 GCA_964591825.1 uncultured Conexibacteraceae bacterium | reverse complement strand
GTAGTGATAGGTCGCTCCGGGGGTGATGTTGTTGAGCAGAGCGCTGACGCTTTCGGCCGAGCTGAATGAAGTTCCCTCAGCGCAGGGGACCGTGCCACCTGAGTAAGAGGTGTCGGTACCCCATTCGAAGTAGCAGTCGGTCACTTCCAATGCAGGATTGCCCTGGGGGTCGAAGTGGCCATTAAGCGTCGCTTCGGTGTGGTCGATCGCCGAGGCAGTGTCTGTGTTCGCCAGCGGTTTGGTGGTGAAGGTGGCATCCCCGCCGGCGCGGGTGCCGACCGAGGTCGTGGCGACGATGCGCGAGTGATAGGTCGTCGCCGGCGTCAAGCCGGTCGGTTCGGCCGAGACCGGCACCGCCTCACCACCACCACCGGGTGCCGGCGAGCATGGGGTGCTCTGCGCGCTACCGAAGCCTTCGGCCTGGAATTCGGCGTCGTCGACGTATTCGAAGTGGCAGTCGGTGACGAGGTTGGCGTTGGGGTTGACGGTCGCATTCAGGGTGGCGCTGGCCAGACCGACACCGGTAGCCGCAAGCGTGGTCACCGACGGAGGCAGGACGATGCTTCCCCCAACCGACGGCGTGTAGACATCCACCTTGTGAGCCGCCGGATCAGAGACGTAGGCCTTGCCGCCTTCGCCCATCACTGCGACGCCGTGTGAGTGGCTCGAGAACCCACCGGTGCCGAAGTCCCCTTCACCGAAGGTGTAGAGGGAGGTGCCGGTGGAGTTGTAGACGTGGATGCGGGTGCCCTCATCGACGTAGACGTCACCGTTTGAGGGGTCGACCGAGACTTCGGTGGAGAGGCTGGAGTCAAGCACCGTGGACGAGGGCGAGGGCGGCGTGCCGGTGGCGAAGGCGGAAGTGTCGTAGCGGTAGATGGGTCCGCTGTTGTTCGTGTTGCCGGTGTAGAGCTTGCCGTCGCCGACGGCTACGCTGCAGGGTTCGACCGTGGTGGCGATCGCACCCGAGTAGTCGGTGGTTTCGTTCACGGTCGAGCCCGAGGGGCTGAAGCGTGAGATGCGCCCGGTGAAGAGGTCACTGACGTAGAGGTCGCCGTTGGCTTGGTCCACGGCGACGCCGCAGGCGAGTTCGAAGGCCCCGAGCGGGGAGCCGACCAGGGTGGCTAGCGGTTCGCCGCTGTTGGCAAAGACGCGCACCTTGCCTTCCCCGTCGGTCACATAGATATCGCCGTCGGCGGGTCCGCCGGAGCTGTCGACCGCGACCTCGTTCAGGTCAGGCGACCCGAAGCCGCCGAGCGGCAGGCCGGTGATCTCGTT
The DNA here is from genome assembly GCA_964591825.1 of uncultured Conexibacteraceae bacterium. Classification (GTDB taxonomy): domain Bacteria; phylum Actinomycetota; class Thermoleophilia; order Solirubrobacterales; family 70-9; genus VRUE01. The sequence goes on along the minus strand of CAZQET010000036.1, from coordinate 2,082 downwards.
GCTGCCTGCGCCGGGACCGGCGGTGAAGTTCTTCGGGTTGCCCGATGCGTCGAAGCGATCCAGCGAGTTGTTGGAGTAGTCGATCACGTAGACGTCGCCGTTGGATTGGTCGACGGTCAGCTGGCGGGGACTTTCGCCGCTGAAGGTGCCGAAGGAGGACTTGGGCAGGCGGGTGCTCGCGGAGGCCAACGGGACGAGGATGAGCAGAGCGAGTGCAACCGTCGCCAGGGCTACGCCCCAGGTCGCAATCGATCGCGCCGACGATGCCTTCGCGTGGTGCTTCACGTAGCTCTCCTTGTCCCGTGAGCCCCTCTGCCGGCCGCTTCCCTGGGCGGCCCCCTTGGGCTCGGTTGTCCCTGTGTTGCTGTCCCTGTGTCGTCGCCTTCCGGAGACGATGGTTTGAGACCGTAAACGATGACTTTCATAAAGTCAAGGACAACGTTTTTGTGACGAATGAAGTCGTTTCGCGCGCGGGCAGCATCGTCGCCTCCGAGCGGGTAATCGGCGGACGATCGCGGCGACTCAGAGCAGGGCAGCGAGCGCTTCGAGCTCGGCGGCCTCGGGAGCCTCGCCCCGGGCGGCGCGGCGCCCCGCCAGCGAGACCATCGCCGCCGCGACGGCCCAGGCCGCCGCTGGCGGAGCGCCGCCACCCGGCTTCGCACCCGACCTCGCCAGCAACCCGGCCAGGCGGTCGATCGCCTCGTGCTGGGCGCACACGCCCTCGGCGCCGACGGCGAGGATCTCGAGGCTAAGCAGGCGGGCGGCCGGCGGATCGGCGGCCAGCAGGCGGGCGGCGGCGCAAGCGCCCGCGCGCGCCCTCTCCCTCGGCTCGGCGGTGGCGTCGCAGGTCGCCTCGAGTGCCTCCGCCAGGCGCTCGAACAGCTCGCGGAAGCCGGCCAGCACGCACTCGCGCTTGTTCTCGAACTGGCGGTAGAAGCTCGCCGTTGACACCCCCGCCCGCCTGGCGATCTCCGCCACCGAGGACTCCGCGTAGCCGCGCTCCTCGCAGACCTCCGCCATCGCCGCGATCAGCCGTTCGCGCTGGTTGCGCTCGACCAGCTCGGCCGGCAGCCCGTGCGGCCCGGGGGGCAGGCGCTTCAAGCGCTCACCCTGCAGCTGCGCGTGAGGGTGCTGGAGAGGGTGCGGCCGTCGGCGAAGGTCATCGAGGCGCGAGCGAAGGGGAAGACGGCGCTGCGCAGACCCGCCGGTGCGCGGCATGCGGCGCTGATGTAGCTGCGCCGCCTGCCGTGGAAGACGTAGCGGCGAAAGAGGCGCAGATGGAGCGCGACGAGGTAACCGTAGGGATTGAACGAGTCCGAGAGGTGGGCTGTGAGGATCGTGCCGAAGGTCCCGGCGCTGTGCCTGATCTGGAAGACGACGACGCGGTTGAGCGGCACCGGGTCGACTCCGTATACGTGCGCGAGGATCGCCTCGCGGCCACGATAGACGCCGTTGAAGGCGAGAACGTGCCCGTGCAGCGGGAAGCTCGTCTGTTCCGGGAAGGACGTCTTCGCCCGGTAGCTGCCTTCGCCCACCAGCGAAGGGCCGCAGGCGCGCAACGCCCGGACCGGCGAGGCGGCGACGAGCTGCGCGTGGTGGCAGACCGGCAACCCGCGCGAGTCGATCACCCCGCCCCGGTTCAGCTCGATCCGGATCTGTCGCAGCGCCGGCGGCCGTTCCCCGGAGAGCGTTTTGACCGTCCCGTCGACCTCGACCGCGATCGGCGCTCGCCTGACCCGCGGCAGCGCAACCGGATCGATCCCGCCCTCGAAGCGGACGAAGAGGTCCCCCCGCTCGACCAGCTCCCCCCGCGCGACGGCCGCGCAGGCGAGCGCCAAAAGCAGGGCAATAAGCCCCAGACACGCCCTCTTCCTGCTGGGAATCCACCGCATCCAAACCAGGGTAGCGGTGCCTACCCAACGGGCAGAGGTGTTCTGGTCGCCCTCACCTCACCCTGCACGTATCGCTCAGCGTCGTCCCCAGCTCAGCGCCACCCTCAAAGGCAAAGGTGGTGCGCGCCAGGGGGAAGGGCGCCTGGCTAAAGCCCTTGGGGGCAGGGCAGCCGGCGGAGACGTAGGAGCG
>CAZQET010000035.1:0-1753 GCA_964591825.1 uncultured Conexibacteraceae bacterium | reverse complement strand
GGATCAGCTCGCGGCCCGTGGCCCGCGAGAGGGCCTTGGCCAGCTCGGTCTTGCCGACGCCCGCCGGCCCCTCGACGAGGACCGGCTTGCCGAGCCGCTGGGTGAGGAAGGAGACCAGCGCCGCGGACTCGTCGGCCAGGTAGCCGACCTCCGCCAGGGACTCCTTTGTCTCGGTCACAGAGTTCATGGAAAGCAAATTTCGAGCTCACAGGATAATCCGGCATCGTGCTCGACCTCGCCCCCCCATTCGCCGCACTGCTGCCGCACAGCATCGGCCCCTACATCGCCGTGATGCTGAGCGGCTTCGCGATCGGGATCCTCGGCTATATGTCGAGTACCCGCTGGCTGGTGGCGGCCGGGGTCATCCTCGTCTTCCTCGGCGCCTTCCTCTTCCCGCTGGCATTGACCGTGAGCACCGAAACCCCGCCCCAGGTCGAGAAATCACCTTCGCCCTGATTAGCCGTACTATCGGTCGCCCCATCTATCCGACTCCAGGAGGAGTTTCGCTTTGACCCGACTTCGAATCATTCTTCTCTTCGCGGCGCTGGCCGGGCTGGCGACTTCGCTTGCAGCCTGTGGCAGTAGCAGCAGCAGCAGCAGCGGGAGCTCCGGCGAAAACCCGCAGGCCGTCCTCAAGGACGCGACTTTCGAAGGGATCGAAAGCGCCAACCTCGACCTCGCGCTCGGCATCAACGTCAGCGGTGGCAAGGGCGGCAACATCAACGTCAAGGTCTCGGGCCCGTTCAAGAGCAAAGGCAAGGGGCAGTACCCCGAACTCGCGATGACTGGGGAAGCGAGCGGGACGGTCAACGGAAAGGAAATCAACTTCGAAGGGGGCCTGACCCTGCTCCCGAACGAGGCCTTCGTCAGCTACGAAGGCGAAGTCTACGAAGTGGAACCTGCCACCTTCAGCATCATCGAATCGGCGCTCAAACACGGCCAGAGCGGCCAGAGCCCGACCGAAGCGAGCACCGCCTGTCAGAAGGCGGCGACGGGACTCAAGGTCGGCGACTTCGTCACCAACCTGAAGAACGAAGGTGGGGCCGAAGTCGGGGGAGCCCAGACGACCAAGGTCAGCGGCGACCTCAACGTGCCCGGGGCGATCGACCAGATCCTCAAGCTCTCCGAAAACCCGGCCTGCAGCTCGTCGCTGGAATCGGCCGGCCCGTTGCCCCTCGCGCAGTTGGGTAAAGCGAAGTCGGAAGTCGAAAAAGCGCTCAAGAGCGCCCACGTCGACCTCTACGTCGGCGAAGACCACATCATTCGCCGGCTCACAGCCGAATTCACGATCGAACCCGAAGGGGCTGCGGAAAAGGTCGAAATGAACATCGACCTCACCTTCAACGAAGTCAACGAAGAACTGGAAATCTCGACGCCGTCGAACGCGAAGCCGCTCAGTGGGCTCTTCCAGAAGCTGGGCGTCAACCCGATCGAACTGCTCCAAAAAGTGCAGGGCGGAGGGGGCTTCAACCTCGAAGGCCTGCTCAACGAAGCGATCGCCGGCTCGACCGGCGGCTCCGGGTTCACGGCACCGGGCGGCGGGGTCAGCCCGAAGGCGATCGCGGAATGCGCCAAGGGCGCAACCAACCCGGCCGCCCTCAAAGAATGCGTTGAAAAAGCCAAAGGCTAGCCCGGCGGCGACACACGTCTTGCGGAGGGCCCCGCGTCGCGGGGCCCTCCGTCTTTGCGCTTAGGCTTGCGGCGGACCATGGAGAGCGGCACCCGCCAGCCTCGCTTCGATGCGGCCTTCCTG
>CAZQET010000034.1:0-12116 GCA_964591825.1 uncultured Conexibacteraceae bacterium | reverse complement strand
TTCACCGGCGAGAAGCCCGGCACCTCGATCACCCAGAAGGTGACTGCCCAGCCCGAAACCACGATCTACTTCATGTGCGCCGTACACCCCTGGATGCACGGTTCGATCAAGGTTCTCCAGGGCCCGACGAGCTAACACGTCTGGTCACGACACAGATGCTCCTCGCCTAGGGCGCCGAGCCTTCCTCGGCGCCCTGGGTGGTGGCGCTCTCGCCACGGCGCTGCCGCTGGGTCTGCGGCCCGGCGCCATTCTGCGCTCGCCGGCACCCTCCGCGACGGCGAGTGCGCAGCCGCCATTCCGCTTGCCTTTGCCGATTCCCCGGGTGCTGCGCGGCGCCAAGCTCGAGATCCCGATCCGCGAGGCCGACGTCCAGGTGCTGCCGGGACGGCCGACCCGGATGTGGACCTACGGCGGCTGCTTTCCCGGACCGACGATCCGCCGCCCCGCCGGCCATCGCACCGAGGTCACCTTCCGTCACGAGCTGCCACCCTCCGCAGGCGAGCTGACCGTACATCTGCACGGCGGCCACAACCGCACTCAGTTCGACGGCCAGCCCGGCGGTCTAACCGCCTCGCACAAGACCTCCTACTACTGCGACATCCCACGGGGTCTCTCGCCGCGCGAGTCCGGCAACGACGTGCTGATCAAGCCCGGCGGGCGGCGCACCTACGTCTACGACCTGATGGAAGGTGGCGAGCCCGAGCGCGCGGCCTTTCAGTGGTACCACGACCACCGTCTCGATCGCACTGCGCAGAACGTCTGGCGCGGGCTGGTTGGGATGTGGATCATCGAGGACGAGCTCGAGGCCAGGTTGCCGCTGCCCGAGGGCGACCGCGACCTGGCGCTGACGATCGTCGACCGCGACTTCGACCGCCGCAACCAGCTCACCGACCCCTTCGCCGATCAACGCCCGCCGGCGGATGGGATCAGCGCCAGCACCATCCTGGTCAACGGCGCCCACCTGCCCCACCATCACGTACGCGCCCAGCGTTACCGGGTGCGGGTGCTGAACGCCTCGCAATTTCGCGCCTACAACCTCTACCTCTCCAACGGCGCAGCGCTGATCCAGATCGGCACTGACAGCGGCCTGATGCCGCGGCCGGTGCGCCGCAAGGAGGTGCTGATCGGTCCGGCCGAGCGGGTCGAGCTGATCGTCGACTTCGCCGGTGCCAGGGGAGAGCGGATCGAGCTGCGCAGCGGCCGGCGCCACGGTCATCGCCAGCCGCTCGGCTCACACTCCTACGTCGGCGCCCTGATGCAGTTCCGGGTCGCGCCGGGCCGGGTCGCTGATCGCACCCGCGTGCCGCGCCGCCTGCGGCCGCTGCCGGCCTGGACCAAGCACGTCTCGCACAAGCCCGACCACGTCTGGGAGATCTCGATCGGCGGCCTCTTCAAGACCCGCTGGGAGATCAACGGTCGCACCTTCAATCCCGCCTACGCCGACACGTACCCCAAGCTCGGCTCGGTGGTCACCTGGGAGCTCGTCAACCGCACCGACGTCGTCCACTTGATGCACATGCACCTGACCGACTGGTACCTGCTCGCCCGCAACGGCAAGCCGCCCCCGCCCTGGGAAGACTGCCTCAAGGAGACCTTCTTCCTCTTCCCCCACGAACGCATCCTCGTCGCCGGCCACCTGACCGACCACCTCGGCAAGTTCGTGATCCACTGCCACATGCTCGACCACGAGGACCACGGCCTGATGAGCCAGTTCCAGGTGGTGCGGTAAGGCCGTAGCGCCGCTCCAGCGGGGCGGGCAACCACATCTCGCTTCTAGATCTCTAGGACTTCGAAGGCGGCCCGGACGTTTTTCGGGGCGGTTCCGGTGATCAGCAAGACCGAGCCGGTCCCCTGCGGGGCGATTGTTGCCGTGATCGTCGCTTCCTCCTTCACCAGAAGGAAGAGGAGGCCAATGGGGAACAGGAAGATGGCGAGTGCAATCACGTACCAGCGCCAATACTTGCGGCGATAGCTGACCCCCACATCACTCTGCGATACAAGGCCGTAACCGTTCTCCGCCAGTTGGCCCGTCCATATCGCGAGGCATTCGCGGAGAACGGACGGGGGTGGTTCCTCTGATTCGAAACGAAGATCGAACCGTTCCATGATGCGAATCTATAGCGACGCTCTCAGACCCACAAGCTTGCAAGCGGCCAGGCTTCCAGGCCTTCGCCGAAGGGAACCGGATCCGAGCCGGCGTAGAGAACGACCCCGCGGCTGAAGCGCGCTGGGCCGACTCGGTCGCGAAGGGTGGCGAGGTGCTTGAAATCCTCGCTGCGGACAGTGCTGCCGGACTTGACCTCGACGCCGGCCAGGCGTCCGTCCGGACCTTCGAGCACGAAGTCGATCTCCATTCCCTTGGCGGTGCGCATATGGAAGAGCGTGACTCGGAGAGCGGAAGCCGCGATCTGCTTGGCCAACTCCATCCCGACAAAGCACTCGACTGCGCTGCCGAGGAGCACTTCGTTACCGGCGAGCCGCGCCGAGTCGGCCCGCAGCAGATGCGTGAGGAGCGCCGAGTCAGCGATGAGCAGCTTCGGCGACTTCGTCACCTGCTTGATTCGGTTGGTATGCCAGGCGGGGAGCCTGTGGGTTAGGAAGACATGCTCCAACAGCGTCAGGTAGCGATCGAGCGAGGTGCGGGGAATTCCGACCGAGCTGCCGACGTCCGCCCAGCGCGAGGACCCCACAACTGGGGCCTACGCCCCGATCAGCTCGATGCGGTAGCCATGGGGCTCTGAACGCTTTGCAGTTGACGGTGGAAAGGCGGCGGGTCTCGACGGTCCGCGCGTCGTGTGTTCTAAGACGTGGGCCCGGTCAGCCGAATATAGCCAGCCAGAGGCATTCCGCAGCGCAGCGAGGGGTGCGCGTGAATCGCCTTCATTTTGCTGCGCTCAGGAGCGCACGGCCAAACCACAATTTCCGTGTTCTCTGCGTTGTCTCAATGATCTCAATTCGATGGCCGTCGGGATGCCTAGCTAACGGGGACCACGGCCGGTCTTGTTCCTCAGGTGCCGAGCCTCGCGATTCCCTTGAGTCCCACGACAGCGAAGCGACGCCCCGCATCCGACTTTGACCCCACTCTGGTGGGGTCAAAGTCGGATGCGGTCAACCGCTCTCAACTAGCTCAATTCTGTAGCCGTCGGGGTCGCGGAGGAAGCAGATGAGGTGGCCCTCGGTGCGGCCGCCGGGGCGGTAGGGGGGCTTTTCGGGCTCGATGCCGTCGGCGGCGAGCTGGCCGAGGGTGGCGTCGAGGTCGTCGACGAGGAGGGCGATGTGGTTGTAGCCGGTGCCGAGCTCGTAGCCGGTGACGCCGTGGTTGTAGGTGAGCTCCAGCACCGGATCCTCGCCGGGCAGGTTCATGAAGACGTTGATCGCCTCGTCGCCGATCGGCATCCGCCCGGTCTCTTCAAAGCCGAGCTTCTCGTAAAAGGCGACCGAGCGGTCGATGTCGCCGATCCGGTAGCAGGTGTGCAGGAAGCGCGCCATCGCCTGGCAGCCTAGCGGCCTCCGTACAATTTGCGGTCGAATGGCTCGCCGCTCGCGTGCGCGCAGGCGCAGGTCCCATACCTCGAAGCTGAAGAAGGTGATGGTCCCGCTCGGGATCGTGCTTGCCGTGCTCGTCGTCGCGGGCGGGGTGGCGGGGGGCTGGGCGGTCAATACCTACGAGTCGGCGCCGCCGCTCTCCAGCCTCAAAGCGGTGCAGAAGGGGCGCTCCTCGGCGATCTACGCCAAGGACGGCAGCCTGATCGGCTTCATCCACGCCGAAAACGTCCGCCAGCCGGTGTCGGGCAGCTCGATGCCGCTGTTGCTGCGCGACGCCACCGTCGCGATCGAGGACAAGAACTTCTTCGAGCACGGGGCGCTCGACCCGGCCGGAATCGCCCGCGCCGTCTGGAAGGACGTGCTGGCGGGCGGCAAGCCGGTGCAGGGCGCCTCGACGATCACCCAGCAGCTGGTCCGCAACCTCTACATCCAGAACCCCGAAGACACGCTCAAGCGCAAGCTCCGGGAAGCGCACCTCGCGGTCGAAGAGGAGGAAGCGCACTCCAAGGAATGGATCCTCACCGCCTACCTCAACACGGCGCCCTACGGCACGGTCGAAGGCGAGACCGCGGTCGGGGTCGAGGCGGCCGCGCAGACCTACTTCGGCAAGCCGGCCAAGGACCTCGAACTGCGCGAAGCGGCGCTGATCGCCGGCCTGCCCCAGGCGCCCTCCGAATACAACCCCTTCCTCGACCCGCGCGCCGCCCTGCAGCGCCGCAACGAGGTGCTCGAAGCGATGCACGAACAGGGCTACATCGATGGCGACGAATACCGCGAAGCCCGCAAGAGCGGGCTCGGCCTCAGTCCCGGTCACAAGTACCGCGTGATCCGCGACCCCTTCCTCTTTGACCTTGTGCAGCAGGAGCTGATCGACAAATACGGGATCAACACCGTGCGCAAGGGCGGGCTCAAGGCCTACACGACGATTGACCCCGAACTGCAGGAACGCGCGCAGGAAGCGGTCGACTCGTGCTCGGTCTGCTACCCCGAAGGCGGGCCGGCGGCGGCGCTCGCCTCGATCGACCCGAAGACCGGGGAGATCGTCGCGCTCGCCTCGACCGAAGGCTACGACAGCGAAAGCGAATTCAACTACGCCTGGCAGGCCCATCGCCAGCCCGGCTCCTCGTTCAAGCCCTACGTGCTGACCACCGCGATCAAGCAGGGAATCGACCCCTACAGCACCTACTACGACGGCACCTCGCCGAAGACGCTCGAGATTCCCGGTGGCGGCACCTGGACCGTCAACAACGCCGAGCCGGGCGGCGGCACGATGTCCGTCGCCCAGGCGACCACCGACTCGGTCAACGTCGTCTTCGCCCAGCTCGACCTCGACGTGGGCCCCGAAAACGTCACTCAGACCGCGCACGAAATGGGGATCGAAGAGAACCTCGAATCGGTTCCCGCGGAGGGGATCGGCGGCCTTCGCGAAGGCGTCACGCCACTCGAACAGGCCGACGGCTACGCGACCCTCGCCAGCGGCGGCATCCACCATGACCCGACCGCAATCAGCCGGGTCGAATTCCCCGACGGCAAGGTCGACGAAACCGCCACCGACAACGGCGAACGCGTGCTGACCGAGGGCCAGGCCTACGAGGTGACCAAAATCCTCGAGACGGTGATCACCGAAGGCACCGGCGCCGGCTACACCTACATGGGCTGCAACGCCGAGGCCGGTAAGACCGGGACCTCCGAGGACCTCTCCGACGCCTGGTTCGTCGGCTACACGCCGCTCTACTCGACCGCGGTCTGGGTCGGTCACCCGCAGTCGCGCGAAGAGACCGGCTTCGGCGGCCCGACCGCCGGGCCGATCTGGCGCTCCTTCATGGAATCCGCCGCCGGCGGCGACTGCCCCGAATTCGGCGAACCGTCGAGCCTTCCCGAACTCTCGGGCTTCGACAGCGAACACACCTCGGGCTCCTCCGGCTCCTCCTCGAGCGAATACGAATACAACGAATACGAAGAAGGGGAAGAAGCCAAAGAACCGTCGAAGGGCGGCGGCAAGGGCGGCGGCGCCGCGAACGAAGCGGAACCAGCCCCGGCCCCCGAACCGACGCCGGCGCCCGAACCCGCGCCCGCCCCCGAACCGGCTCCGACGCCGAGCCCGCCGCCGGCAGGCGGCGGCATCTCCACCCCGCGCTGAGCCCGCGCGGCGGCCAGGGGCACGCCTGCGATCGCCGTCAGCGGAGGCCTTGCACCCTGATTCGGAGCGGACGCGCTCCCTCCGCCGCTACGGCCGTGACGAGGATTCGAACAACGTGTTCAGGTCGGCGAACGTGGCGGCTCCTTCGAGGCCGGAGAACTCACCGTCCTCAGCGATTCGCTTCGCGGCCGACAGAAAGGCTCCCCAGGCGACGCGCGCCAGCGCCGAGCCGACGCTCACGCGCCGCACTCCAAGCTCAGCCAGATCTTTCATCCTCAGGCCCGTGTTCGCGCTGATCAGCACGTTTACCGGCTTCGGGCCCACCGCCTCGACGATCGCGGCGATGTCCTCTCTCTCGCTCACTCCAGGGGCGAACAGCACGTCGGCGCCGGCCTCGGCATAGGCCTGCAGGCGGCGGATCGACTCGGCGAGCGGGTCGCTGTGCCCGACCAGGAAGCACTCGGCGCGCGCGGTGAGCAGGACCTCTCCTCCCGCGGCGTCGATCGCCGACCGGGCGGCCCCGAGGCGCTCGAGCGCCTCGCTCAACTCGAACAGTGGCTGCTCCGCGTCACCCGTTGTGTCCTCGATCGAGAGGCCCGCGACGCCAGTCTCGACGCACCGGCTGACGTGCGCGGCAACGCCGTCGGCGTTCTCCGCGTAGCCGGCCTGGAAGTCCGCGTTGAGCGGCAGCTCGGTCGCCGCGACGATCTCCCGAAGGTGAGCCAGGACCGCCTCCAGCTCGAGCGCGGTCGGACTGTCCGGCAGCCCCAGCGAGAAGGCGAGGCCGGCGCTGGTGCTGGCCAGGGCCGGGAAGCCCAGCGCCTCCAGCGCCCGCGCGGAGCCGGCGTCCCAGGGATTGGGAATGAGGAAGCAGCCACTCTCGTGGAGGGCCCGAAAGGCGGCGCGCTTTGCGGAGGCGTCTGGCATCGTCGGGTCGGTGGACTGAACTGACCACACGCTAATACGCCAGGGCGTCTCGCATGGGCTCGATGCGCCTCTACCCTGGCGTGAATGCGCGCGCGTCGATTTTCGCTGAGGCTGGGCGCCGAGCCGCCATCTGCCTGGCTGGGCCTGCTGGCGACCGCCGCCGCGGTCGTTGCCGGCACGCTGGTCGTCTACCCGCTCAAGTCGGTGGCGCCGGTCGTCTCGCTGGGTGTGGTCTACCTGCCGGCGATCCTGCTGATCTCGGTCGTCTGGGGGCTGCGCATGGGGCTGCTCGCCTCGGTCGCCAGTGCCGTCGCCTTCAACTTCTTCCAATTGCCGCCGCTGCACCGGTTCACGATCGCTGACGAAGAGAACTGGGTTGCGCTGGCAACGTTCGCGATCGTGGCGGCGATCAGCAGCACGGTCGCCGGGCTGGCGCGGGCGCAGGCGCTCGAGGCCGAGCGGCGTCGCGAGCAGGCCGACCGGGCGCTGGCGGAGCTCGAGGCGCTCGCCCGCGAGCGCGATCGGATGCGCGAGGAGATGGTCGAGGCCGAGGCGCTGCGCCGCAGCGACGAGCTGAAGACGGCGCTTCTGCGCTCGATCTCGCACGACCTGCGCACTCCCCTCACCTCGATCATCGCCGGTGGCGCCGCGCTCGAATCGGCGACGCTGACCCCGGAGGAGCGCTCGGAGCTGAGCGCCGCGATCGTCGCCGGCGGGGAGCGCCTCTCGCGCCTGGTCGAGAACCTGCTCGACATGTCGCGCCTGGAGGCGGGCAAGGCCGAGCCGCACCGCGAGAGCATCGACCTCGCCGAGGTGCTCGATGCGGCTCGCGAGGCGATCGCGAAGCCTCGGGTGGTGCGGCTGGAAGTCGATCGCAACCTGCCGCTCGTCGAGGCCGACGCCACCCAGCTCGAGCGCGCCTTCGCCAACCTGCTCGAAAACGCCGTGCGCCACGGCGGCGGGCGCCCCGTCCTGGTCAAGTCGCGGCCACTCGGTGAAAGGATCACGATCCGCGTGGTCGACCAGGGGCCGGGAATACCGCAGAGCGAGTGGGGGCGGATCTTCGAGCCGTTCCAGCACGGGACGGCCAACGGCGCCGGCGCCGGCCTCGGGCTGGCGATCGCCAAGGGCTTCATCGAGGCCAACGGCGGCGAGATCTCGGTCGACTCGGTGCAGGGCCAGGGCAGCAGCTTCGTCGTCTCGATGCCGTGCGGAACCGCCGCGAGCGCCATGGGTGGGGAGGGCGTTTGAACGCCGGTGCGCGGGTGCTGGTCTGCGACGACGAGCTGCAGATCCTGCGGGCGTTGAAGGTGATCCTGCGCGACGCCGGCTACGAGCCGGTGGCCGCCGCCAGCGGCGAGGAGGCCCTCGACTCGGTCGCCGTGAAGCCTCCGGCGGCGGCGATCCTCGACCTGATGCTGCCCGATATCGACGGCGTCGAGGTCACCAAGCGCATCCGCGAGTGGAGCGAGATGCCGATCATCGTGCTCTCCGCGGTCGGCGAGGAGGAGGCCAAGGTCCGCGCCCTTGCGGCCGGCGCCGACGACTACGTGACCAAGCCGTTCGGCCCGCCGGAGCTGATCGCCCGCCTGCAGGCCGTGCTGCGCCGCGCGCCGGGCGGCGAGGAGGAGCCGGCGGTCGAGATCGGCGGGCTGCGGGTGGACTTCGCCGCGCGCGCGGTCAGCCGCGACGGCGAGGAGATCCACCTGACGCCCACCGAGTTCCAGCTGCTGCGGGCGCTGCTGCGCAACCGCGGCCGCCTGATCACCCACCGTGCCCTGCTGACCGAGGTCTGGGGACCGGCCTGGAGCGAGGACACCGCCACGCTTCGCACCCACGTCGCCAACCTGCGTCGCAAGATCGAAGCGCCCGACGCGGAGCGCCTGATCCGCACCGACCCCGGCGTCGGCTACCGGATCGCGGTATAGGTATCGCGCTGAGCGGCGAGGCTGACAACTCGGGTGCGCCAAGGCGCGCCCTGGCGCAGGCGGCGCTCGCGGTCGGGGCGCTCGGGGTCGTCTTCGGCGACATCGGCACCAGCCCGCTCTACACGGTGCAGACGGTCTTCAACCCGAGCGACCCGCATCCGGTCGCCGCCACCAGCGAGAGCGTCTTCGGAGTCATCTCGCTGATCTTCTGGGCGGTGACGATCATCGTCACGCTCCAGTACGTCCTGCTGGTGATGCACGCCGACAACGAGGGCGAGGGCGGCATCATGGCCCTGATCACCCTGATCCGCCGGGCGGGCATGCCGGGCGGCCGGCGAACCAAGCTGGCGCTTGCGGCGCTGGGCATCTTCGGCGCCTCGCTCTTCTTCGGCGACAGCATGATCACCCCGGCGATCTCGGTGCTCTCCGCGGTCGAAGGGCTGAAGGTCGTTCAGCCCTCGCTCGGGCACCTCGTCGTTCCGATAACGGTGGCGGTCATCGTCGTCCTCTTCCTCACGCAGCGGCTCGGCAGCGCCGTCGTCGGCCGCATGTTCGGGCCGGTGATGGTCGTCTGGTTCCTGGTCATCGGCGCCTGCGGCATCTCGGGCATCGCCGTTCATCCCGGAGTCCTGAAAGCGCTCTCACCGAGCTATGCGCTGGGCTTCCTCACCGGCCACTTCACCACCGCCTTCTTCTCGCTTGCGGCGGTGGTGCTGGCGATCACCGGCGCCGAGGCGCTCTACGCCGACATGGGCCACTTCGGCCGACCGCCGATCACCCGGGCCTGGCTGCTGCTCGTCTTCCCCGCCTGCATCCTCAACTACATGGGTCAGGGGGCGCTGCTGCTCGACAGTCCGAGCACTGAAGCGAGCGGCTCGTTCTTCCTGCTGGTCCCCGACTGGGGGCAGCTGCCGATGGTCCTCCTCGCCACGGCGGCGACCGTGATCGCCTCCCAGGCGGTGATCAGCGGCGCCTTCTCGGTCGCCCATCAGGCGGTCCAGCTCGGCTACCTGCCGCGACTGCGGATCGCCCACACCTCGCACGAGGCCGCAGGCCAGGTCTACGTGCCCTGGATCAACTGGCTGCTGATGGTCGCGGTGCTGACCCTTGTCCTCGCCTTCGAGAGCTCGGCCGCGCTCGCCTTCGCCTTCGGCATGGCGGTGACGGGCACGATCACGATCACCACGCTGCTCTTCTTCTACATCGTCCGCCACCAGTGGGGGAAGCCGCTCTGGCTCGTGGCGTTGGGAGCGGCGGCATTCCTGGTCGTCGACCTGCTCTTCTTCGCCGCAAACCTGACCAAGCTCACCCACGGCGCCTGGCTGCCGCTGCTGATCGGCGTCGCCGTCTTCACCGTGCTGACCACCTGGCAGCGGGGGCGCGAGCTGGTCACCGCGCGACGCGTGCGGGAGGAAGGCTCGCTGCGCGACTTCGTCGAGGAGCTGCACGAGCGCCAGCCGCCGCTGCGGCGGGTGCCGGGCACGTCGGTCTTCCTCAACCGCAGCCCGGAGACGACTCCGCTGGCGATGCGAGCCAACGTCGAGCACAACCAGATCCTCCATGAGCACGTCGTCATCCTCTCGATCGAGACGCTGCCCGTGCCTCAGGTGGCGGTGGCGGACCGGCTGAGGATCGACGACCTCGGCTACCGCGACGACGGCATCTCCCACGTAAACGCCCGTTTCGGCTACATGGAGCAGCCCGACGTTCCCGCCGCCCTGGCGCTCGCCGAGGAGGCTGGGCTGGAGTGCCCGCTGGAGGTCGACGAAGCATCCTTCTTCCTCTCGACCATAGACCTGCGTATGGGCGACGCCCCCGGGATGGCCCGCTGGCGCAAGCGCCTCTTCGTCGCCACCTCCCACGTCACCGCCGACGCCGCCGAGTACTTCGGCCTGCCGCGCGATCGCACGGTGATCGTCGGTTCGCTGATCGAGGTGTAGGGCGGCGGATTGCCGCTCTGGCCGGGTTTCGGACCGGCGCGGCGGCGATACTGGCCGTGTGATCGTCAACTGCGCGGTCTACGAGGACGGGCGGCGGCGCGAAGGCGAGCTCTCCCTGGAGGCGGCGGGCGATGCCTTCCACGAGGAGGGCGCCTTCGTCTGGCTCGGCGTCTTCGAGCCCGAGGCGGCCGAGTTCGACGAGATCGCCGCCCAGTTCGGCCTCCACGAGCTGGCGGTGGAGGATGCGGTCAAAGCCCACCAGCGGCCGAAGATCGAGCTCTACGGCGACACCCTGCTGGTCGTGGTCAAGACCGCCCGCTACGTCGACTCCGACGAGGTGATCGAGGTCGGTGAGCTGCTGATCTTCGTCAACCCGGACTTCATCGTCACCGTGCGGCACGGTGACGGCGAGCTGAGCGGGGTGCGCGAACGGATCGAGCGGCGCCCGGACCTGCTCCGCCACGGACCGGCGATGGTCCTCTACGCGATCCTCGATCACGTCGTCGACGGCTACGAGGAAGCCGCCGAGGGGGTCGACGTCGACATCCAGGAAGTCGAGCGCGAGGTCTTCTCGGGCGAGCGCACCAACTCGGCCGAGCGGATCTACAAGCTCGAGCGCGAGGTGCTCGACTTCAACACCGCCGTGGCACCGCTCTCGGTCGCCGTCGACGAGATCGCCCGCGGCCACTTCGAGGCGATTCCCGACGACCTGCACGAGTACTTCCGCGACGTCCACGATCACCTGCGGCGGGCGAACGGCCGCATCGCCGGCTTCCGTGAGCTGCTCGGCAGCATCCTGCAGGCAAACCTCACCCAGGTCTCGGTGCAGCAGAACGAAGACATGCGCAAGATCTCGGCCTGGGTCGCGATCCTCGCGGTACCGACGATGGTCGCCGGCATCTACGGCATGAACTTCCACGACATGCCCGAGCTCCGCTGGCGCTTCGGCTACCCCGTAGTCCTCGTCTTCATCGTTCTCTCCTGCCTGTACCTCCACCGCCGCTTCAGGCGCATCGGCTGGCTCTAGGGGGAGAGCCCGCAGACACCGCAAGACGCCCATCCGACATTGACCCCACTCAGGCCGGGTCAATGTCGGATGGGCGGTCCCCGGCCCGGCCGGTCTTGACGGAATCTTTATGAAGGTCGGTCGATCGCACACGCGCGCTTGACGTGCACGGGCGCATGATCGGTATGTGCTCTCGTTCGCGGATGTCTTTCCCGGTGGTGGTGGGCCGCTGGCGGATCTCTTCTCGGTGGCGCTCGCCGTCGGCCTCTTCGCGCTCCTCTATTGGGCGATCGAGCTGATCGACCGAATATGAGCGCCGGAATCGCTCTGGCGGCGTTCAGCGGCGCCGACGCTTTCGGCCTGATCGTCTCGGCCCTCGTCTGCGCGTATCTCATCTATGCGCTGCTGCGGGGGGAGAATCTCTGATGGCCGAGGGCTGGCTGCAGATCGCGATCTTCATCGCCGTGCTGGTGGCGCTGACCAAGCCGGTCGGCGTCTACATGGCGCGGGTCTTCACCAATCAGCGCGTCTTCCTGACCCCTGTCCTCGGTCCGATCGAGCGCGGCGCTCACCGGCTGCTGCGCGTGCGGCCCGAGCGCGAAGGCCAGGACTGGAAGGCCTACGCGCGC
>CAZQET010000033.1:0-1888 GCA_964591825.1 uncultured Conexibacteraceae bacterium | reverse complement strand
AAGGCGCAGGTCTTCAAGGATCTGGCCGAGCGCTACAGACAGCCCGTCGACTCGATGCGGGGCGCCTACTACGCCCACAGCCGCAAGGTCAACACCGGCAGCTCCCGGCCACGCCGCCGTGAGACGACGCCGGCCGACGCGGTTGGGAGCGCCAAGGCGGCCTTGCAGCGCGGTCTCGAGGCGATCGACCGTGAGGTCGAGGTCGCCCGCGAGCGCGCCCAGGAGATGGCGGCCGAGGCCGACGCGCTGGAGCAGAGCGCGCCGAAGCGCAAGGCCGAGATCGAGAGAAAGATCGCCGCCTTGGAGGCATAGGAGCGATGGCTCCACGGATGGCTCGGATCACACGATTCGGGCCATCCACCACCGGAACGACACCTTGGCCCATCCCTGCCCTCATGCCTAGCGTCCGGCCAAAGAAAAGCCTGGACAAACCGGGCCAACGGAGTGATTGATTGAAAGGAAGGAGGAACCCATGAACACCGCTACAGCACCGAGACGAACGGCGCACGCCATGCCTCGCAAGCAGGCGCTGACCTACCTGCGAGTCTCGTCGCAGCAGCAGGCCGAGACGGACTACGACCCGGAGGGGTTCTCGCTGCCGGCCCAGCGGGAGGGGTGCAATCGCAAGGCCGAGAACCTCGACGCTGAGGTGGCCGGCGAGTTCAAGGATCGCGGCGAGACAGGGACGAACGCGAGGCGGCCGGGATTGCAGGCGATGCTCGCCCGGCTGGCCGAGGGTGGCATCGACTACGTCATCGTCCACAAGGTCGATCGGCTGGCGCGCAACCGGGCCGACGACATCGCGATCGTAATGCAGATCCGCCAGGCCGGCGCGCAGCTCGTCTCGGTCTCGGAGAACATCGATGAGACGCCGTCGGGCCTGCTGCTGCACGGCATCATGAGTTCGATCGCGGAGTTCTACAGCCGCAACCTGGCGACCGAGATCCTCAAGGGTTCGACCGAGAAGGCCAAGAAGGGCGGTACGCCGTTCCGGGCGCCGCTGGGATACCTGAACACCCCCGAGCTGGTGGACGGCCGCGAGATCCGGATCATCACGCTCGACCCCGACCGAGCCCCGCTGATCCGGCTGGCGTTCACGCTGTACGCGACCGGCGAGTACTCGCTCTCGGAGCTGGCGGCAATCTTGGAGGCACGCGGTCTGCGCAGCCGCAAGACTCGCAGACACGCATCGAGAGCGCTCGGCACCAACCGCCTTTCGGCGTTGCTGCGCAACGACTACTACGTCGGCGTCGTCCACTACGACGGCAAGACGTATAAGGGCCGGCATGAGCCGCTGGTCGACCCGGAGACGTTCGAGGAGGTCCAGCAGGTCCTCACGTCACAGCGTCAGAGCGGCGAGCGCTGCTGGCGTCATCACAGCTACCTGCGCGGCACGTTGTTCTGCCGGGAGTGCGGCGGGCGGCTGTTCTTCACGCGCATCCGCGGCAACGGTGGCAGCTATGACTACTTCGTCTGTCCCGGACGTCACCGCCGCGACGGCAGATGCAGCCAGGGCTATCACCGTGCCGATCTGGTCGAGGCTGCGGTTGAGCGCCACTACGCCACGATCCAGCTCAGCGACCAACGCCGTCAGCGGATCGCCGAGGCAGTGCGAACGCACCTGGACAAGCTGACCGCGATGGCGGACCAGGAGATCTCCAAGACCAGACGCGAGCTGAGCCGCCTCGATGGCCAGGAGCGCAAGCTGCTGGAGCGCTACTACGCCGACCGCGTCTCCGAGCAGCTCTACGACCAGGAGCAGGAGCGCATCACGCGCGAGCGGATCGCCATCGAGCAGACGCTGCGGAAACTGACCGTAGACCGCGACCAGATCCTCGCTGCCCTCGACGCGGCGCTCGCACTCACCAAGGACATCCAAGCCGCCTAC
>CAZQET010000032.1:0-5694 GCA_964591825.1 uncultured Conexibacteraceae bacterium | reverse complement strand
CCAAGGTCGCCGCGCGGCTCGCCGTCGGCTACACGCTCGACGAGATTGCGAACGACATCACCGGCGGCGCGACTCCGGCCTCCTTCGAGCCGACGATCGACTATGTCGTCACCAAGATTCCCCGCTTCGCCTTCGAGAAGTTTCCGGGCACCGAGGGCAGGCTCTCGACCCACATGCAGAGCGTCGGCGAGGCGATGGCGATCGGCCGCACCTTCCGCGAGTCCTTTGCCAAGGCGATGCGCTCGCGCGAGCTCGACTCGCCCGCGGAGGTGCCGGCCGACGACGAGGCGCTGCTCGCCGCCCTGGAGAAGCCCTGCTCCGAGCGTTTCGACCTTATCCTCGCCGCCTTCGAGCGCGGCCTCTCGGTCGAGGCCGTGCACGAGCGCAGCCTGGTCGATCCCTGGTTCCTACGCGAGCTGCGCGCGCTCGCCGTCGAGGGCGACGGCACCGACGGCCTCGCTCGCGCCTACAAGTCGGTCGACACCTGCGCGGCCGAGTTCGAGGCGGCGACCCCCTATTACTACTCCGGCCATGAGCGACCCTCGGCCGGCGTCGTCGCCTCCGAGGTCCGTCGCGGCAGCCGCGACTCGATCGTCATCCTCGGCGCCGGTCCCAACCGGATCGGCCAGGGAATCGAGTTCGACTACTGCTGCGTGCACGCAGCGATGACTGCCCGCGAGCTCGACCGCGACGCGGTGATGATCAACTGCAACCCGGAGACGGTCTCCACCGACTACGACACCTCCGACCGCCTCTACTTCGAGCCGCTCACGACCGAGGACGTGCTCGCCGTCTGCGAGATCGAGCGCCCCGAGGGCGTGATCGTCCAGTTCGGCGGCCAGACGCCGCTGAAGCTGGCTCGCGCCCTGGAGGAGGCGGGCGTGCCCCTACTTGGCACCCCCGTCGACGCGATCGATCTGGCCGAGGACCGGGGTCGCTTCGGCGCTCTGCTGCGCCGGTTGGGGATCGAGCACCCGCCCTACGGCACGGCGCTCTCGGCCGAGGAGGCAAGCGTGATCGCCGAGAAGGTCGGCTTCCCGCTCCTGGTGCGCCCCTCCTACGTGCTCGGCGGCCGAGCGATGGAGATCTGCTACTCGACCGACGACCTCGCCGCCTACTTGGAGGCCAACGTCAAGGCCGACCAGGAGCACCCGCTGCTGCTCGACCGCTTCCTCGAGAACGCGATCGAGGTCGACGTCGACGCCCTCGCCGACGGGGAGGAGGTCCAAGTCGCCGGAATCATGCAGCACGTCGAGGAGGCGGGCGTCCACTCCGGTGACTCCGCCTGCGTGATCCCGCCGATGAGCCTCGGCGTCGAGATGCTCGACGAGATCCGGGCGACGACTCGGCGGATCGCGCTGGAGCTGGGAGTGGTCGGGCTGATCAACATCCAGTACGCCGTCGCCGGCGGCAGGCTGTTCGTGATCGAGGCCAACCCGCGCGCCTCGCGCACGGTTCCCTTCGTCTCCAAGGCCTGCGGGGTGCCGCTGGCCAAGGTCGCGGCGCGGCTGATGATGGGGGAGGGGCTCGCCGACCAGGAGCTGCGCGAGCCGCCGCCGGGCGTGGTCAGCGTCAAGGAGGCGGTGTTGCCCTTCGCTCGCTTTGCGGGCGCCGACTCGGTTCTCGGCCCGGAGATGAAGAGCACCGGCGAGGTGATGGGAATCGCCGCTGACTTCCCGACCGCCTTCGGCAAAGCGCAGGCCGCGGCGGGCGTCTCGCTGCCGAGCGAGGGCACGGTCTTCATCACCGTCACCGACACCGATAAGCCGGCCGCGACCCAGATCGCCGCCCGCTTCCACGATCTCGGCTTCGAGCTGGTCGCCACCGGCGGCACCGCCCAGGCGATCTCGGCGATGGGCGTGCCGGTGCGCACGATCAGCAAGATCGCCGAGGGCTCACCGAACGTCGTCGACCTGATCCGCGAGCGCAGCTGCGCGCTGGTGATCAACACCCCGACCGGCTCCGGCGCCCGCACCGACGGTTACGAGATCCGCACCGCCGCCGTCCGCCACGACGTCCCCTGCATTACGACGATGACCGGCGCCACCGCCGCAGTGCGTGCGATCGCGGCTCAGATCGAAGGCGGTGCCGAGGTCCGCTCGCTGCAGGAGATCCACGGGATGGAAAGGGCGAAGCAGCCCTGATGAGGCCCCCCCTCGGGCGCCGCCTCTGTCAGGTCGCCGAGAGCAAGTCCTCCGGCGGCTATCACCTTTTCTCGCTGATCGACGAGGGGGGCCCCGAGCCCCGGCCCGGCCAGTTCTACATGCTCGCCACGGAGTCCCACTGGGAGCGCCGCGACGGCCGTCCCTTCCTGCCCCGCGCCCTCTCCGTCGCCGACGCCCAGCCGTCGACTTCGCGTTTGGTCTCGAACGGCGGAGGCAAAGGCGAGCTCACCGGGATGAGGCTCGACTTCCTGATCGAGGGCATCGGCCCCGGCACCGACCGACTCTGCGAGCTGCAGCCCGGCGAGCGCCTCTGGCTCAACGGCCCCCTCGGCAACTCCTTTACCCCGCCTCGCGAATTGCATCAAATTTTCAGCCCAACAGGCCAAGAATTTGATGCAGTTCGGACGAGTGGGGCGATTCTGGTGGGTGGGGGGATCGGGATCGCGCCGCTGGCGATCCTGCGCCGCCGCTTTGTCGAGCACAATGTCCCGACCCGCGTGCTGTTGGGCTTTCGGGACCAAGAGCACTCGGGCGGTCTCGATGAGCTGTTCAGCTGCTGTGAGATCAAGCTTGCGAGCGACGACGGCCACGTTGGCCACCACGGCCACGTCACCGACCTGCTCTCAGCCATGCTCGAGGGCGATGACGCGCGCTCGGCTGCCGTCTACGCCTGCGGCCCGCCACCCATGCTCGACGCCATTGCAGCTCTTTGCATGGCTGCCGACGTTCCGTGCGAGCTGGCCATGGAGTCGCCGATGGCCTGCGGCTACGGCGCCTGCTTCGGCTGCGCCGTCCCCAAACCTGGGGGCGGTTATCTCCGCCTGTGCGTGGATGGTCCGATCGTGCGGCCTCTGCCGGCGGGTGGCGTCATAGGGGCGCCCGCCCCCGAGGACGCTTTAGCGACCGCACGGGGTGGGGGGTCCCCTGCGGCGACAGGACCCGCCGGCCCGAGGTCACCCGAGCGGTCCCCCGCCGAGTTTTGTGGCATCGAGTTGGAGCACCGCGTGATCAACGCGTCGGGGACGTTCGATGCGATTGCGGCGAGAAGGGTCTACGGCGACGAGCTGCTGGAGCGATTCCCGTTCGCCGCGTTCGTGTCGAAGACGATCACGCCCGAGCCTCGGGCCGGGAACGAGCCGCAGCGGATCTGGGAGACGCCGGCGGGGATGATCAACTCGATTGGGTTGCCCAACAAGGGACTGGATGGGTTCCTGGCGGAGGACCTGCCGCTGCTTGCGGAGCTTCCGGTGCCGGTGTTCGTGTCGGTGATGGCCACGGATCACGAGGGCTTCGAGCGACTCGTGCGAGGCGTGGGGGGGAGAGATGAGGTCGCGGGGGTTGAGCTGAACGTGTCCTGTCCCAACGTCCATTCCGGGCTGATCGTCGGCGAGCAGCCGGGGGAGACGGAGGCGCTGCTGGAGCACCTGCGGCCGTTGACCGAGAAGCCGTTGATCGTCAAGCTGACGCCGAACGTGGCGAACCCGGCCGATGTGGCGGTGGCCGCCGAAGCCGGTGGGGCGGATGCGGTATCGCTGATCAACACGCTGAAGGCGAGCGCCATCGATCCGCTGACCGGACAGCCGGGAATCGCAGCCGGGCATGGCGGGCTGTCGGGGCCGGCCGTGCGGGCCGTGGCGATTGCGCAGCTACGGGTGGTCAAGGCCGCCGTCAGCATCCCGATCGTCGGCATGGGGGGAATCTCGAGCGGGGCGGATGCGCTCGAATTCCTCCATGCCGGTGCGACGCTCGTCGCCGTTGGCACGGAGAGCTTTCGGGATCCCCTGGCCGGAGAACGGGTCGCAGGCGAGATCGCCGCGCTGCAAGGCGACGTGGACGCGGCTCCGGCGCGCTCCTCAGTCTGAACCTCGACTCGAGGTCCAGGTGAATTTCGAGGCAAATGCCGAAGCTGGCCTTGCACAGCCCTGACCCGCGGCTATACTCGCCGCCCACATGGCAGCCCCAGTCAAGATCTCCGCCGCCGCGCCCGAGCGCTCGCTGGACCAGCGGATGGATGCCCTCAAACGCGCCAATGACATTCGCACCGCGCGGGCAAAGCTGAAGAAGGACCTCAAGGCGGGCAAGGCCAACATCCATGCCCTGCTGCTGGATCCGCCCGAGTACGTCCTCACCGCCAAGGTCTTCGACATGCTGCTGGCGGTTCCCAAGTACGGGCGCGTCAAGACCAATCGCATCCTCAATCAGTGTCGGATCTCTCCATCGAAGACGATCGGCGGGCTATCCGAGCGCCAGCGCGCCGAGCTGGTGTCGCAGCTTCGCCGATAGGCGGCCGCTGCAAACCGGCGCATATCGCCGTCCTCGGTCGCTCGTGTGCGGAGCACACCGCGCTCCCTGCGTCCGGACGATCTGCTTGGTTTTCGCGGCCGTTCTATGTCCAAGGTCTTTGTAATCACTGGCCCATCCGGCGTGGGAAAGGGCACGTTGATCGGGCGTCTGCTTGAGCGCGTGCCGGATCTCGAGCTTTCGATCTCCGCCACGACTCGGGAGCCCCGGCAGGGGGAGGCGAACGGGCGCGATTACCACTTCCTCACGCCGGAGCAGTTCGACGAGCGGATCAAGGCCGAAGACTTCCTCGAGTTCGCCACCTACAGCGGCCACCGCTACGGGACCTTGCGCTCCGAGGTGCGCAACCGGCTCGATGCCGGCCGCTCGGTCGTGCTCGAGATCGAGGTGCAGGGCGCGCGCCAGGTTCGCGCCGCAATGCGCGAGTCGGTCCAGGTCTTCATCGCGCCGCCCGATCCGGCTTCGCTGCGCCATCGGCTCGAGTCGCGCGGCACCGACAGCCTCGAGGCGATCGACGCCCGGCTCGAAGTGGCGGAGCAGGAGCTCGCGGCTCAGGGCGAGTTCGCGCACACCGTCGTCAACGACGACCTCGAGCGCGCCGCCGAGGAGCTGGAGGGAATCGTGCGCGCCGAGCTCGGGATACCTCTAGACTCTGCGACCGAATGATCAAACCACGCGTTGACAAGCTCCTCGAGCACACCGACTCCCACTACGCCGCTGTCGTGGTCGCCGCTAAGCGGGCCCGGCAGATCAACAGCTATTACCACAGCCTCGGCGAGGGCAGCTTCGGCGAGTACCCGCCGCCGATGGTCGATGTTCCCGGCGATCGCAACTACCTCTCCGTAGCGCTGGAAGAGGTCGCCGAGGGCAAGCTCAAGTACGAGTACCGCGCCTAGCGGTCCGAACTTCCAGGAGGACAGATGGCCAGGATCATGCTCGGTGTGAGCGGAGGGATCGCCGCGTACAAGGCGCTCGAGCTGGCGCGCCTGGCGACCACCGCCGGCCATGGCGTGCGCGTCCTGATGACCCAGGGGGCGACCCGCTTCGTCGGCGCTGCCTCCTTCGAGGGCATCGTCGGCGCCCCGGTGCTGAGCTCCGAGTTCGAGCGAGACCCGATGCGCGGCGCCTTCCCCGGCGAGCCGGCGCCCTCCCACGACCCAATCGGACACCTCGAGCTGGCGGCCAATTGCGACGCCTACCTGATCGCCCCCGGCCACGACGCCTGGGT
>CAZQET010000031.1:0-5338 GCA_964591825.1 uncultured Conexibacteraceae bacterium | reverse complement strand
CAGGTGCGCTGCCTCCCCTCCCCCTTTCGCAACGGCTTCGGCTGTGCGGTGCGCGCCGGCCTCGACGCCTTCGAGGGCGACGCGGTGGCGATCGTGATGGCCGACGGCTCCGACAGCCCGGAGGACCTCGTCGCCTACCAGCGGCTGCTCGAAGAAGGCTACGAGTGCGCCTTCGGCTCCCGCTTCATGCGCGGCTCCAGGGTCATCGACTACCCCCGCTACAAGCTGGTCATGAACCGGATCGTCAACTGGGGCATCCGGCTGCTCTTCCGCCACCGCTACAACGACACGACGAACGCCTTCAAGGCCTACCGCCGCGAGGTGATCGAAAACCTGCGGCCGTTCCTGTCCAACCACTTCAACCTGACTGTCGAGCTGCCGCTGAAGGCGGTGGTGCGCGGCTACAGCTATGGAATCGTGCCGATCTCCTGGACCAACCGCAAGGCCGGCGTCTCCAAGCTGCGCCTCAACGAGATGGGCAGCCGCTACCTCTTCATCGTCCTCTACGTCTTCCTCGAGCACCACCTCAGCCGCGGCGACTACCGCCGCCAGGGATGAGCTCCTTCTACGAACGGCACAAGCTCTGGGTCTGGCTCGGCATCTGGCTGCTGAGCCGCTTCGCGATCCTCAGCATGGTCGGCTTCTTCAGCAACGGGCAGTCGCTGGAAGACGTCTACCTCTACAAGATCTGGTCGGCAGGGATCGCCAGCGAACACCACCTGCCCACCGGCGAACTGTGGCAGTACCCCCCAGGAGCGGCCTTCCTGCTGGTGATTCCGCGGATTGGCCTCGGCCTGATGAGCTTCGGCGGCGCCTTCGTCGCGACGATGCTCGTCTTCGACCTGGTCTCCTTCGGGCTGATCGTCCTGCTCGCCCGCCGCGAGGGGCGCGACGCCGGCGTCTGGGTCTGGCTGCTGGCGATGCCGATGCTGCACGCCATACCCGTGCTGCGCTTCGACCTCGTCGGCACCGCCGCTGCGATCGCCGCGCTCGTCGTCATCCACCGGCGCCCGACCTGGTTCGGTGCGCTCGCCGGCCTCGGTGCGATGGTCAAAGTCTGGCCGATCGTCGTGCTCTTCGGCGAGTGGGAACGCCGGCGCCTGCTGCGCGCCTGCGTCGGAGCAGGCGCCGCGATCGTCCTCGTCTTCGCGATCTCGGTGATCGCCTTCGGCGGGCACCAGTTTGAATTCCTCGGCGAGCAGAACGGTCGCGGCCTGCAGATCGAAGCCGTCGCCAGCCTGCCCTGGCACCTGCGCCAGATGGTGACCGGCGCGGCGCCCAACGCGATCTCGAGATCGGGAGCCACCGAGATCGCCAGCGGCCCGGCGGACGCGGTCGCCGGCCTGCTCAAGTTGGCGACCCTTGCCGTCCTCGCCGGGGCGGCGCTCTGGTGGCGAGCCCGGGCGCGGGCGATACGCGCGGGCAGGGCCGAGCTCGGCGACGCCGTCGTCAGCCGCGACTTCGTCTTCACGATCGTCCTGCTGCTGGTCGTCTTCAGCCGGGTGCTCAGCCCGCAGTACATGGTCTGGCTCTTCGGGCTCGCCGCGGTCGCCCTCTGCGAGCGGCGAAGCCGCGTCTCCCGGCCAGCCTGGATCGTGATCGGAGCCGCCGCGCTCACCACCGCCGCCTACGGCGGCCTCGGCGCCTGGGGCCCAGCGCCGATCTACGGAACCCCGTTCAACATGGTCGTGCGAAACCTCGCCCTGCTGATCGCAGCGGGCGACGCCACTATGGCGATGGTGTCGCTGCTCCGCCCGCCCACTAGGGACGAGCCCGCCCTCCAGTCAGAGCTACGAAGGCCTTCCACGCCGGCTTCGGCTTGAAGCCGCTGCCCGCGCGGAAGAGACCGACAGAATCGCAGAAGTTGCAGGCCGTGTATTCGGGGTTGTCCTTCCAGGAGTACCAGTAGGTGCCCTGGAGGTTGAGGCGCAGGCGGTTGGCGATCAGGAAGCGGTACGCCTTGCGCAGTTCGCGCGCCTGGCCCTGGATGCCCTGCTCGAAGGCGACGACGTTGGGGTCGTTCTGCGAGCCCCAGCCCATCTCGGTGATGTAGAGGGCGGCGCTTGGGTCGTGGTTTTCGACCACGACTTCGCGCATTTCCTCGGTGAGCGCTTCGAGGTCGTCGACGTGGAAGGCGTATGGATGCAGGGCGACGCCGTCGAAGTAGCCCTTGATCCCCGGCACGCGGTAGAGCGCGGAGAGGAACTTGGTTGCGTCCATCCCCTTGCTGCCGCCCTGATCGGGATTGCCGAAGAGGCCGGAGAGGATCACCGTGGCGCTCGGATCGTCCTTCTTGATCTCCGTGTAGGTGGGCTCCAGCAGACGCGCGTAGCGGCTCGGCGAGGCCGGGTATGCAAAGTAGAAGAAGTTGGCCTCGTTCCAGACCTGCCACATGTGGACGCCCTCAGGGCGGTAGCGCTGCACCGCGGCCCGCACGAAGGCGAGCCAGGCACGCATGGCGCGGGCGTTGTCGATCGGCAGGGTCGTCTGCTGAGGGGCGATCCAGCTCGGCGTGCCGTAGATGAACGGCAGCACCTGGAGACCGCGCTTGCGCGCCGCTTCGACGGCCGGGTCGACGCTGCTCCAGTCATAGCCGCCCTTCGCCGTCGGCTGCACCGTCGCCCAGTTGATCGGCCAGCGCACGGCACCGATCCGAGCGGCTCTCATGTAGCTGGTGTCGGCTTCGGTCAGCGGCGTCTGCGGAGCGATGCCGAAGAACGTGGAGGGCAGCGCCTGCGCAGCGGCGGGCGCGAGCAGGGCGGCGGTGAGAGCCAGCAGGGCGATGGCGGTCTTGACGGATCTCAACTGAATGCTGTGCGGTGGCGGTCCGGTGGCGTGGGTCACTTCCTAACACGCCGAGCCGAGGTCGGTATCGCCAGGAAGTTAAACGGTCAATACGTCCCACCGAGCTTGCGGTGATCCCAGGTGGCCAGGCGAACCGGTCGGAAGTGGATCGCGACCCGCTTCGGCGCTTGCGCTTCCAGCGCCGCCCTGGCGTCGCCCTCGACCGAGGAGATGCCCGCGGCGTAGCGCAGGGTGAGCTCTTCGGCGAAGCCGAGGACCGTCTCGAGGTCGTGGTAGATCTCCGCCTCGGCTTCGATCATCGCCCCGCGCAGCTCGCCGTACTCGCGTCCCGTCTCGACCAGGACGGTGGCGCGGGGGTCGCGCTCGAGGTTGCGCACCTTCTGCGATTTGGCATAGGTCCAGATCCAGACCTCCCCCTCGCGCGGCACGAACCAGAGCGGCATCGAGTGCGGCCAGCCTCGTGGTCCGAGGCTGGAGACGACGGCGATTCGCTCGCCCTCGAGTAGCTCGAGCAGCTCGGCCTCGCTGAGCTTGATCTGGTCACGGCGGCTCACCCCGGGAAGACTGCCCGAATCGCGCGGCAAAGGCGTTGCAGAGAAATTCAATTCCGCGTACCACGCGTGCGATTTGGCTCGCTAGCGTCGCCACCATGAGCCTCCAGACAGAGCAGCGTCCGATCCCGACCGCCCTCCCTACTACCGTACGTATGACTAAGCTTAGTAACGTACGTACGCGTCAGAGGAGACTGAGGATGGCAATCACCGCAACAGAGCTCCGCGCCAACGTCTACCGCATGCTGGATGAGGTCCTCGAGACCGGCCAGCCGCTGGAGATCGAGCGCAACGGCAAGACCCTGGTGATCGCGCCAAAGGAGGAGCAGTCACTCTGGGATCGCCTGCCTCGTCGCGAGGGATTCATCGTCGGCGATCCCGACGAGCTGATCCACATGGACTGGTCCTCGGAGTGGAATCCTGATCCTAATTGACACTCATATCGTGGGCTGGCTGTACGAGGGTGCCGATCAGCGCATTCCGGAGCCAGCGCGCAAAATGCTCGAGGCCGAGGCTCCGTTCGTCTCGCCGATGGTCGAGCTCGAGCTGACATATCTGCATGAAGTACGACGGGTCACCGAGCCGGCGGCGGCGCCACTCTCGGCATTGCGCAGAACGATCGGGCTGCGGGTTGCAGACGTCTCCTTTGCGGATCTCGCGCAGGCAGCGGCCGGGCTTTCCTGGACCCGCGATCCGTTCGACAGGCTGATCAGCGCCCACGCGATCGTCGCCGACGCCCCGCTCCTGACTGCCGACGAAACGATCCTGGAGCACCTCCCCCTCGCAACCTGGGGCTGAGCCCGCCTCAGGCGGCGAGCGGCCTGAAGGACCGGCGGTAGGCCGTCGGCGTGGTCGAGGTGACGCGCCGGAAGTGGTCGCGCAACGAGGCGGCGGTGCCGAAACCGGCGCGCCAGGCGACAGCGTCGATCGGCAGGTCGGTCTCCTCGAGCAGGCGGCGCGCCTCCTCGACGCGGCAGCCGAGCAGCCACTGCAGCGGCGTGGTGCCGGTCTCCTCGCGGAAGCGGCGGGCGAAGGTGCGTGAGCTGACGCGAGCCTGGGCCGCCATCGCGGCGACGTCGAGTGGCTCGGCCAGCCGTTCGGCCGCCCAACGGCGGGTCGGCTCCAGTGAGCCAACGACGCCCGCGACGGCATCGGGGCGGAGCTGCTCGATGAATTGGGCCTGTCCACCCTCGCGGTGGGGCGCAGCGACCATGTGGCGCGCAACGCGCTCGCCGACAGCGGCGCCGCAGTCCTGGCGGATGACGTGCAGACAGAGATCGATCCCGGCGCTGAGCCCGGCGGAGGTCATCACCTCGCCTTCGTCGACGTAGAGAGCGCTGGCATCGACCTCGACCGCGGGGAAGCGCCTTGCCAGCTCGTCGGCGAACGCCCAATGAGTGGTGGCGCGGCGGCCATCGAGCAGGCCGGCATGGGCGAGGGCGAAGGCGCCGGTGCAAACCGAGATGACGCGGGCGCCACGCTCAGCGGCAGACCGCAGCGCCTCGATCGCCTCCGTGGGCGGCGGCAAGAAGAGGTCGAAGTAGGCGGGGACGACCACCGTGTCGGCGACCGCCAGCACCTCCAAGCCCGCATCGGGGCGCAGGGCGAAGCCGGTCGTCGTCCGCACCTCGCCGCCGCCGATCGAGCAGCTCGAGAACTCGTAGCGAGGCTCGAGCGTGAACGCCTGGGCGGGAATCGCCAGGTCGAAGGCGACGACGCCTTCGAGGCAGAGCGCGACCACGCGGTGCATGGCAGAAATCTATCGAACATTGGCATTACTGCCACTCGACATGGGGCGAGATAGCCACGATCCTCGCCCCATGAAGACAGCGATACTCATCTTCCCCAAGCTCGCCGCCCTCGACGCGATCGGCCCATACGAGGTCCTTCGCTCCGTCCCCGGCTGGGAGGTGAGCTTCGTCGGCCTCGAGCAGGGCCTGGTTCGGGCCGAAGGCGGACTCGGACTCAGCGCCGATCTGACG
>CAZQET010000030.1:0-2549 GCA_964591825.1 uncultured Conexibacteraceae bacterium | reverse complement strand
CAGGAAGGCGACTTTGCCGAGGTAGATCGCGAGGACCCCGTCCTCGGTCCTGACGTCGTGCCAGCCGCCCTTCTCGAGTTGCTTGCGAAGGTCCTTCAGCTCGCCGTCCGTGAGCCGTACCGAGACGACCTGTCCCCCCTCGAAGCCGATCTCCACGCTCTGCGCCTGTGGCATCAGTGGCCTCCCTCCGCCCCTGCGGGTTCGACGATCTCGGTCAGCACGCCCCCGGTCGAGCGCGGGTGCAGGAAGGCGACGCGGCTCTCGCGGATGCCCGCCCGCGGCTCGGCGTCGATCAGCTCGATTCCGGCGGCGGAGAGCGAGCGCAGCGTCGCGTCGATGTCATCCACCGCGTAGGCGACGTGATGGAGCCCGGGGCCCTTGCGCGAGAGGAACTTGCCGACCGCGGTGTCGGGGCCGAGCGGCCGCAGCAGCTCGACGTGCCCCTCGCCGACGTCCAGCAGGACCGCCTCGACACCCTGCTCACCCACCGTCTCGCGGTGCGCGAGCGGCATCTCGAAGGCGCCCTCGTAGAGCTCCAGCGCGGCGTCGATGTCCTCGACCGCAACGCCGATGTGATCGATCCTTCCGAACATCGGCGCGGAGTCTATGCGCCCTCGACGCGAAGGATCTCGGCCAGGGCGGCGATCCCGACCTCGAGCTGATCTGGGGTCGGCTCCCTGGTCGCCAGGCGGCGCTGGATCTCGCGGCCGGGGGCGTGGAAGGCCTCGGCGAGAGGGGTGCCATGATGGCGATCGCTCCAGGCGAACATCTCCACCGCGAGCGAGGCCCCCCCGAGGCCGACGCCGGCCCGCGCGACGGGGCCGGGGCTCTCGACCAGCCGCTCCAGCAGGACGGATCCCCCGGCCGAGAGCAGCATCATCGGCGCGACCAGGTTCGAGCCGCAGCGGTCGTGCTCCTTGGGGACGCCCGCGGGGTCCTCGATGCCCTGCTCGTAGGCGGCGATCGCCTTGTGCTCGACCCCGTGGTAGGCGGCCAGGTCACGGTCGGAGAGGGCGACCACCGCCGGAATCACGCCGATCGCCTGCGCCAGGCCCTCGCGCAGCGCCGAGGCGCGGACGCGCTTGCGGAGCAGAGCGGTGACGGTCAGGCTGGCGCCGATCGCCGTCACGACCCGCCGATCCTCGAAGGGCAGCCGCGCCGCCGGCAGCCGGCGGCGCACCAATGGCAGCACCGCCATCGCCTCCGCCAGCTTCAACGGGCCACGCAGGCCGGGCAGGCGGGCAGCCAGCTTCGGCGCCAGCTCGGGCTTGCGCTCCGATGCGACCTCGATCGCCCCGTCCTTGCCGCGGACCGCCGCCGCCCAGTGGGTGGGACCGTGGATGAGGAGGCCGTTGCGCAGGGCCATCCCGCCCAGTCGGAGCTTTTCCTCGGCGCCGGCCATCTCGGCTCACCATAGGCGATCGGCTCTGCCGGACCAGGCCGATGATCGCCGCACCTCGACGGCCGCGCTTGCGCGCGGCTCGTCGAGTTCCCCCCTGATTCCCTTTTAGGTCCGACCGGAGGCCCCCAGTCCAGGCCTCCGGCCGGTGTTCGGCTCTCCCTGGCTCTAGCTTGGAAAGCCGCCCTTGAAACACCAGCGACTTGCCGAAGTTGCGCCGAGGTTAACTTCTGCCGAGCCCTCTCCTGAGGGCCTCCAGCCGCCGCCCGAGCTCCGCCTCGAAGCCGCGGTCCGTCGGCGCGTAGAAGCGCCGGTCCGCAAGGCCCTCGGGCAGCAGCGGTTGGTCGCTGACTCCACCCGGCGCGTCGTGCGGGTAGCGGTAGCCCTCGCCGCGGCCGAGCTTCCCGGCGCCGGGGTAGTGCGCGTCGCGCAGGTAGTCCGGAGGCGTCTGGGCCCCGTTCTCCCGGACCTCTCCGCGGGCGGCGCCGAGCGCCTTGTAGGAGGCGTTCGACTTCGGCGCCAGCGCCAGGTAGACGGTCGCCTGGGCGAGGTTGAGCGCGCACTCGGGCAGGCCGACCCGATCGACCGCTCGAGCCGCGGCGTCGGCGACCAGCAGCGCCTGGGGGTCGGCGTTGCCGACGTCCTCGGAGGCGAGAATGACCATCCGCCGGGCAATGAAGCGCGGGTCCTCGCCCCCCTCGAGCATCACCGCGAGGTAGTAGAGCGAGGCATCGACGTCGGAGCCGCGGGTCGCCTTGATCCAGGCCGAGATGAAGTCGTAGTGGCGGTCGCCCTCGCGGTCGTATTCGACCGCCTTTCGCTGCAGCGCGTCCGCGGCGGCCGCCACGTCGACCGGCGAGCCGGCGGCGCGCTCGACCGCCCGCTCCAGCGCCGAGAGGGCGACCCGGGCGTCGCCGCCGGAGCGGTGGGCGAGCATCTCCAGCGCCGCGTCCTCGACCGGCGGCGGGCGGCCGGAGCCGAGTCCTCGCTCCGGGTCGGCCAGCGCCCGGCGCAGCAGCGTCGCGACCTGCTCCGGCGAGAGCGGCTGCAGCTCGTAGATCTGGCAGCGCGAGAGCAGCGCCGAGTTGACCTCGAAGTAGGGGTTCTCGGTGGTCGCCCCGATCAGGGTCAGGAGCCCCTCCTCGACGGC
>CAZQET010000029.1:0-1791 GCA_964591825.1 uncultured Conexibacteraceae bacterium | reverse complement strand
GCGTGATCGACCCCGAGGAGGGGGCGGTGCGGTTGGTCATCTTCGGGGCGATGGCGGCTCTGCTGATCGTCTCCCTCTGTGTGCCGGAGGCCTTCGGCCACCTCGCCCTCGCCTTCGCGCTGACCTACGGCGTGGTGCGAGTCGCCCACATCGCCCTCTTCATGCTCGCCAGCCCCGAGGACGACGCGTTGCGCCACTCGGTGATCGGCCTCGCGATCAGCACGGCAATCGCAGTCGGCCTGCTGGCGGCGGCCTCGTTGCTCGACGGCTGGGCGCAGGGATCGCTGTGGGCGCTCGCCCTCTTCCTCGACATGGCCGGCCCCTACTTCTTCGGCTCGGAGGGCTGGAAGCTCGTGCCCCGTCACTTCGCCGAACGACACGGGCTGATCGTGATCATCGCCCTGGGCGAATCGGTCGTGGCGATCGGCGCGGGCGCCGCCGGCGTGCTCACCGCGGGGATCGCCGCCGCCGCGGTGCTCGGCATCGCCCTTGCCGCGGCGATGTGGTGGGTCTACTTCGACGTGGTCGCCCTGGTCGCGAGCCGGCGGTTGGAGCGGGCCGAGGAAGGGCGGCAGCTGAATGAGATGGCGCGCGACTCCTACTCCTACCTGCACCTGCCGATGGTCGCCGGCATCATCCTCGTTGCCTTTGGCCTGAAGGTGACGATCGCCCACCACGACGACCATCTCCACGCCGTCCCGGCCTTCGCGCTGCTCGGCGGGCTCTCCGCCTACCTGCTCGGACACGTCGCCTTCCGCTTCCGCCACGTTCACACGATCAACCGACAGCGCCTGCTGCTGGCGATCGTGTTGCTGATCCTCATCCCGGTCGCGGTCGAGTTGCCCGCCCTGGCGACCCTGGCGATCGTCAACGCGCTGATCTGGGCGATGATCGTCTACGAGACCCGCCTCTACGGCGAGGGGCGTCACCGGGTCCGCCATCCCGCAGCGGCAGGGGGAGATTCCTGAAGCCTTCACACTGGACACCTGTTCGACTCGCCATACTGCCCGGATCGTGACCGCTACTCCAGAGCTTCTGGACAAGCTGCTTCGCAGCGCCGCTCCCTCCGGATACGAGGCGCCGGCGGCATCGGTCTGGCGCGAGGCAGCCTCCTTCGCATCGCTTTCCACGGACGGGCTCGGCTCCTCGATCGCCCGCATCGGCGGGGAGGCCCCACTGCTCGCGGTGGTGGCCCACATCGACGAGATCGGCCTGGCCGTCACCCACATCGACGAGAAGGGCTTCCTCTACTTCACCTCAATCGGCGGCTGGGATCCTCAGATCCTGGTCGGCCAGCGGGTCGAGGTGCAGGGCAAGTCCGCACCGGTGCCCGGCGTGGTCGGGCGCAAGCCGATCCACCTGCTCGACCCCGACCAGCGCAAGAAGGTCGTCGAGCTGAAAGGCCTCCACATCGACATCGGCGCCGCCGACCGCGACGAGGCGGCGGAACTGGTCCGGGTCGGCGACCCCGCGGTGATCGCCGCCGAGCCGGTGAGCGTCGCCGGCAACCGCCTGGTGTCGCGGGCAATGGACAACCGGCTCGGCGCCTATGTCGCCCTGGAGGCGCTGCGCCGTTGCCATGAGCGTGGCTCGGTCTCCGGGAGCTTCGCCGCCGTTGCCGCGGTTCAGGAGGAAATCGGCCTTTTCGGCGCCCGCACCGCAGCCTTCGAGGTCCGTCCCGACATCGCGATCGCGGTCGACGTCACCCACGCCACCGACGCACCCGGAATCGACGAGAAGGAGGTGGGCAGCCACTCCTTCGGCTCCGGCCCGGTGATCGGCCGCGGCTCG
>CAZQET010000028.1:0-9171 GCA_964591825.1 uncultured Conexibacteraceae bacterium | reverse complement strand
GAGACGGCGTACGCCTGCCCCGCCAGCTCCAGCGGCTCCAGGCGCACGGGAAGGTCGAGCCGGCGCCCCTCTCCATGCGACAGGGACAGCCGCGCGAGGTCGATGATCGTGGTCGCTTGGGACATTGGCGCTCCTCCGCTGCGGCCAGGCTTACGATGGCCTCCGACGAGGTTACGGAATGACTCGATTCGACTGGACACCGGAGATCTACCTGGAGCGCATCCGCGCCCAGATCCCGCGCTACGACGAGCTGCAGGAGCAGGCGATCGCGGCGATCCCGTTCGCCCCCGAGCGCGTGCTCGAGCTCGGCATGGGCACCGGTGAGACCACCCGTCGCCTGATCGAGGCCCACCCCGACGCCTGGGTGATCGGCCTCGACTCCAGCCCCGACATGGTCTTCCGCGCCCGCCAGACCTACGACGACGTCCAACTGGCCCGCATGGAGGACCCCCTCCCCGACGGCCCCTGGGACCTGGTCATAGCCGTCCTCTCGATCGGCGACCTAAGCAACGAGGACCTTCACAACCTCTGCCGCCGCGTCAGCGAGCAATCCCGCAGCTTCGTAGTCGCCGACACCTTCAATCCCGAGAAGCTTCAGCAGCTACTCGACTGGTCCGCCGGCAAGCTGACCTGGCAGGCCGACGAGCTTGCGGTAGTAGCAGCGACGTACTGAGGGGAGGATCAGGCTGCCCTCCGAACGGCTTGTACTTTTCGGCACAGACCACTCCGGCGAGAGCAGACCTGCTTAAAGGCCGAAAATGTTGAGAGAGGAGGGCAGCCTGACCCTCCCCCACCACACCGCCGCTATTCCTGCTGATCCAGCTCGGCGACCGGCTGTTGCTCTTCGTCCCTGCCGGCCAGCCGATCCCGCCCCCGCTGCACGGCAGCGAGGAACTTCTGCAGATTGACCTCGAGCGTGTTGAGGATCTCGTCGGCATAGTCCTCGGCGCCGAGCCGGATCTCCCGCTCGCGCGCCCGCGCGTCCTCGACGATCTCGTCGGCCGCCCGCTCGGCCTGCTTGGTGACCTCCTCGTCGGAGATCAGGCGGGCCTGCTGCTCGCGCGCCTCGCGCACGATCCGCTCCGCCTCGCGCTTGGCCTCGGCCAGCATCTCCTGGCGCTCCTTGACGATCCAGCGTGCCTGCTTGATCTCCTCGGGGATCGTCGCCCGCATCTGGTCGAGCAGGTCGTAGATCTCCTCGCGATCGACGCGCACCTGGTCGGTGAGCGGCACCGGCCGGGCGTTGTGCACCACGTCGTCGAGCTTGTCTATGAGAACGAGAACGTCCATCGGGAGGTCGTAAGCCTACGTGTCGGAGGCCATTTCGGTGAAGAACGGGTTATTTGCTCGGCTTTTTGCAAGCTCTCGCCCACACCGCACCGTGCCGGGAAGCCTACCTGTCGCTCAGGCGCTGCGCCATCGCGACGGCGACGGGCGGTGGGACGAGGTCGGTCACGTCGCCGCCGAAGGTCGCCATTTCCTTCACTCCGGTTGAGGAAAGGAAGCTGTACTGCGGTGAGGCGATCATGTAGATGCTCTCGATCTCGGGGTCGAGCTTGCGGTTCAGCTGGGCCATCTCGAACTCGTACTCGAAGTCGGAGATCGCGCGCAGTCCCTTGACGATCGCTTTGGCGCCGAGTTCGCGGGCGAACTCGACCAGCAGATTGGAGAAGATCCGCGCCTCGACGTTGCCGAGGTCGGCGGTCGCTTCCTCGATCAGTCCCTTCCGCTCTTCGGCGGTGAACAACGTTTTGTTCTTGCGCATCGGGCTGTTGACGATCCCGACGACCACCTTCTCGAAGACCTCGGAGCTGCGGGTGATGATGTCGAGGTGGCCGTTGGTGACCGGGTCGTAGCTGCCCGGGCAGACGACGGTGCCGTCGCGCTCAGCCATCAGTCCCCGATCCCGTAGATCGCGACGTCGGCGGCGCCGTAGCGACGCTGGCGCAGGCGCGGCAACGACTCGATCCGCAGTGGCCGGCGAGCGCCGCTCTCGACGACCACTCGTCCTCCTTCGACCAGCAGGTCGGGGAGCCGTGTATCGAGTTCCTGGCCCACGCGGTCGGCGAGTCTATAAGGGGCATCGACGAAGACGAGGTCGAAGCCACTCGCTGTCCTTCCCTCATCCGCTGTCCGTCCCTCTTCTCCACCGGCCAGCCAGCGCGAGATGTCGGCGCGGATCAGATCGACGCGCTCGCCGAGGCCAAGCCGCTCGACGTTGCCGAGCGCCGGGCGGGTGTCGCGATCGACCATGACCGCGTGGGCGGCCCCGCGCGAGAGCGCCTCGATCGCCAGCGCCCCGGTGCCGCAGTAGAGGTCGAGTACGCGGGCGCCAGAGACCCGATCGCCGAGCACGGAGAAGATCGCCTCGCGGGCGCGATCGGAGGTCGGCCGCACCTTCCATCCCCGAGGCGCGACCAGCCGCTGCCCCCCGAGCTCCCCTCCAATCACCCTCATCCAACCCCTCCCAGCGGGGTGTCTGAGGTTGTGCCTCCATATGGATGGAAAAACTCAGACACGTCTCAGAGTGGTATCGGGTCGGAGGCGCCGGCGCCGAAACGGCGGCGGGCGGCCTCGAGCAGGGGACCGAGGGCCGGAGCGTCGAGCGAGCCGTGCTCGTGCAGAAGGGACAGGACCTCGTCGCGAGCAGCGGCCATCGTCGGCGTGTCGTCGGGCAGCTCGGCGACGGCGAAGCGGGGCAGGCCGTGCTGGCGGGTGCCGAGCACCTCGCCCTCGCCGCGCAGGGCGAGGTCGACCTCGGCCAGCTTGAAGCCGTCGCTCTCGCCGGCGACAGCTCGCAGCCGCCGCCGCGCCAGCCCGCCGGCGTCTTCCGGAAAGAGGAGGCAGCAGGATTCGTGCTCGCCGCGGCCGACCCGGCCGCGGAGCTGATGCAGCTGCGAGACGCCGTAGCGCTCGGCACCCTCGATCACCATCACGGTCGCGTTGGGGACGTCGATGCCGACCTCGATCACGGTGGTCGCCACCAGCACGTCCGTCTCCCCAGCCGCGAACCCCTCCATCGCGGCCGTCTTCTCGGCCGAGCGCATCTGGCCGTGGATGACGTCGACCCGAAATTCGCGCAGCTCGCCCGCCGCGAGACGCTCGGCCTCGACCTCGGCGGCGCGTCCCTGCATCTTCTCGGACTGCTCGACCAGTGGGCAGACGACGAACGCCTGGCGTCCCTCGCGCAGCTGGCCGCGGATGAACTCGTAGGCGCCCGCGCGCTCGTCCTCCTCGACGATCCGCGTCGCCACCGGCTTGCGCCCGGAGGGGAGCTCGTGCAGTGCCGTGGTGTCGAGATCTCCGTAGGCGGTGAGCGAGAGCGTGCGCGGGATCGGCGTCGCGGTCATGTGCAGCACATGCGGCGCCATCCCCTCGACCCCCTTGGCGTCGAGCGCCCGGCGCTGCTCAACCCCGAAGCGATGCTGCTCGTCGACGACGCAGAGGGCGAGGCGGGCGAAGCGCACGTCTGGCTCGATCAGGGCGTGGGTGCCGACCACCAGCCCCAGCTCGCCGCTGGCCAGCCGGCCGAGGTGCTCCCTGCGACGGGCCGCTTTCGTCGCCCCGGTGAGCAGAGCGAACGGCGTCGCCTCGCGGGCCAGCAACCGTTCGAGCGTCGCCGCGTGCTGCTCGGCGAGCGTCTCGGTCGGCGCCATCAGCACCGCCTGGAAGCCGGCTTCGAGCGCGCGTAGCATCGAATAGAGAGCGACGACCGTCTTGCCGCTGCCGACCTCCCCCATCAGCAGCCGCTGCATCGGCTCGCCCGAGTCGAGATCGCCGTCGATCTCGTCAAACGCCTTGAGCTGGTCTCTGGTCGGCTCGAACGGCAACGACTCGATCCAGCGCCCCACGACCTCGCCCTGCTTCCCAAGCTTCGGCGCGGGCTTTGCGACTCGATGCGAGCGCTTCCGCGTCGCGAGGATCGCCTGGTAGAGAAACAGCTCTTCGAACCGCAGCCTCTCCCTGGCCTTTTCGACGTCCTCCTTCGTGTCGGGGAAGTGGATTGCCCTGATCGCGTCGGCGGCGCCGGCCAGCCCGAGCCTGACGCGCATCTCGACCGGGAGAGGCTCGAGGACGTTGCCCACGAACCGGATCGCCTGCTCCATCCACTGCCGAATCCGCGCCGCCTTCAGCTGTTCGGTGGCGGGGTGAATGGGGACCAGGCTCTCGGCCGCGGGTTCTGCCGGTGGAGATGAGGAGGCGTTAGCGGCGAGGTCGTCCTCAAGCCCCCCATCCCCCACACCACCCACGGACGGGAGGAACTCATATTCAGCGACGCGGAAGCCGCGTTTGTCTCGTGAGCCGGTGAGCAGGAGCCGGGTGCCCACGATCAACTTCGGCGCGAGCCATGGCTGGTTGAACCAGGTCGCACGCACCGTGCCGCTCTCGTCACCGACCTTGACGCTGAGGATCGAGAGGCCGCGGCGGCGAAACGGCCGCCCCGCGTTTGCCAGCACCTCGACCGCGACCGTCGCCTGCTGTTTCACCTCGAGGCTCGCGACCGGCACCATGGTGCGGTCCCGGTGCCGATGCGGGAAGCGCAGGAGCAGGTCGCCGACGATGGCGATGCCGGCGTCGGCGGCGGCTTCGGCCGTCCTCGGACCCACGCCGTCCAGAGCTTGCAACGAGACGTCGAGGAGGCTGGGACGGGGACAGTGAACTGGGGCGTCACGGAGCTGGGCTGGGCTCAGCTCTACATCCGCGGCGAAAGCGCGCACTGCTACTGAGCCGCGAGCAGCCACCACCAGCTGGGTTGGCCGCCGTCGTGGGCCTCGATCTCGACCCCGTCGGGGGCGTGCGTGTCGAGCTCGCCAAGCGGGATCGGCGCCTCAGCGCCGCCGATCACGGTGACGATCTCCGCGCCCTCGGCCAGCCTCTCGACCGTCGCCGCGAAGGTCGAGCCGGCGCCGCCCCAGGCGACGACCTCGCCCTCGACGAAGCCGACCGCGTCGCCCTTGCGGAAGCGTCCCTGGGCGTCGTCACGGGCGGCGGGCGCGACGCCGCCGTCGGCGATCGTCGCCAGCGTCTCGTCGAGCCGGACGGCATTCTCCTCGGCCGACGCATCCGGATCGAGCTCGACCAGGGTGAGCAGGCTCCTCTGCAGCGAGGTGGCGCCGACCACGCGCGCCGGCTTCTCGGAGAGCTCACAGGCGCGTTCGGCTGCCATCACGACATTGGAGGAGCCGGGGAAGACGAGGACTTCCTCGGCCGGCACCTCGTGGATCCCCGCCAGCAGCTCGTAGGTCGAGGGGTTGAGCGTCTCGCCGCCGGACACGACGTGGGCGCCGAGCTCGGCGAAGAGCCGCTCCAGCCCATCACCGGCGGCGACCGCAACCGCCCCGCAGCGACCGCCCTCGAGCCGCGCGCGGCGCTCGGCGATCTGCTCGCGCATGTCGGCGACGTCGAGGTTCGTGACCGTGCCCGCGTCCTCGAAGAGCGCCACCGCCGCCTCCGGGTCGTCGGTATGGACGTGCACCTTGAGCGTTGCCTCGTCTCCGACGACGAGGACCGAGTCCCCCAACCCCTCCAGCCGGGGCAGGAGCTCGCGGCTGCTGAGGCCGCTGCCGGAGACGATGAAATTGGTGCAGTAGCGGAAGCGGCTGTCCTCGTGATGGGGCCGGCTCAGCCTTGGCGCCTCGTGGTGAGAGACCTCCGGCACCGCGGCGCCGTCGCCGCGCAGTCCGGCGACGACCCCGGCGAGGATCAGCACCAGGCCGTAGCCGCCGGCGTCGACGACGCCGGATTCGCGCAGCACCTCGAGCTGCTCGGGCGTGCGCTCGACCGCCTTCTGGCCATCCTCGATCGCCCGCTCGAGGACCTCGGCAAGGACCGCGTCCTGAAGCTCGTCGGGGACGCCCCGGTCGAGGCGCTGCTTCTCGGCGTCCAGGCGGGCGAGCTGGCGCGCGATCGAGTGGGCCATCTCGCGGAAGACGGTCAGCATCGTGCCCTCGGCCGGCTCGCGCACCGAGTCGTAGGCGGCCTCGGCGGCGCTGGCGAAGGCTGAGGCGACGAGGACCGGATCGATCAGCTCACCGGGGCGGCTGGCGAGCTCCTCGGCGGCGCCGCGAACGATCTGGCTAAGGATCACGCCCGAGTTGCCGCGCGCGCCCATCAGGGCTGCGCGGGCGAGCGCCTGGACCAGCTGGGTGCGACCGACCTCGTCGATCTCGAGCCCGTCGAGGCGATCGAGCTCCTCCATCACGGCGCGCATGGTCATCGCCATGTTGTCGCCGGTATCGCCGTCGGCGACCGGGAAGACGTTGAGGTCGTTGACCTCCTGGCGACGCGCCTCCAGGTGAGCGTAGGCGGAGCCGACTACGCGTCGGAAGCGCACGATCGAGGGATCGGGCATCAGTCCGAAATCTATCCCCCGACCGGACGGTCGCGAACTGCATCAAATTCTCTGCCCACCAGACCGAGAATTTGATGCAGTTGCGTTTGGGTTGAACCGCGGCATTCGCTACGGTGCGACGCTCGAATGAGACGCTTCGCCACATGGTGCACGGGACACCGCAAGACGGTGATCCTGGGCTGGATCGTCGCCCTGATCGGAGTCGGAATGATCGCCGGCTCGGTCGGCTCCGACTTCACCGAAGAATTCAAGCTGCCGGCGTCCGACTCCAAGGACGCCTTCGACCTGCTCGAAAACCGCTTCCCCCAGCAATCGGGCGACACGATCCAGATCGTCTACAAGGCCGAGGCGGGCGTTCGCTCGCCGGCGGTAAAGCAGACGATGGAAGGCGTCTTCGCGGACGCGGAAAAGACGCCGCACGTGAGCGAAGTGGTCAGCCCGTACCACGAAGGGGGCGCCGCGGCGATCAGCGACGACGGCAAGATCGCCTACGCGACCGTCCAGTTCGACGTCCCCAACAACAAGATCAACAAAGACGACACGCGGGCGCTGATCTCGAAGGTCCAGGATGCGGCCGGAGACGGCCTCCAGATCGAGCTCGGTGGCCAGCTGGTCTCCGAAGCCAAGGAAGAAGAAGGCGACTCATCCTTCTTCATCGGGCTGCTGGCGGCGGTGGTCGTGCTGCTGCTCACCTTCGGCTCGGTCGTCGCGATGGGGTTGCCGATCGTCACCGCCCTGTTCGCGCTCGGCGTCGGCCTCAGCCTGGTCACGCTCGGCACGCACGTCTTCGACACCGCCAACTTCGCCCCGATCCTGGCGGCGATGATCGGCCTCGGCGTCGGCATCGACTACGCGCTCTTCATCCTCACCCGCTTTCGCAATGGGCTCGACGAAGGGCTGGAGCCGCGACAGGCGGCGATCGCCGCGGTCGACACCTCCGGACGCGCGGTCCTCTTCGCCGGCGTCACCGTGATCATCTCGCTGATGGGGATGATGCTGCTCGGCATCAGCTTCCTCTACGGGGTGGCGATGGCGGCGGCAATTGCGGTGCTGTTCACGATGATCGCGGCGCTGACACTGCTGCCAGCGTTGCTGACGATCGTCGGGCGCCGGGTCGACCGGCTGCGCATTCCCGGGCTCGGCAGTCGCGGCAACACGATCGACGAAAACACCAGGTGGTTCCGCTGGAGCCGCGAGGTCCAGCGCCGCCCGGTGCTCGCCGCCGTGCTCTCCGGCGGCCTGCTGCTGGCCCTCTGCATTCCGACGCTCTCGCTGCGCCTCGGCATCAACGATGCCGGCACCGAACCGCCCGGGACAACGACGAGGAAGGCCTACGACCTGCTCGCCGAAGGGTTCGGGCCCGGCTTCAACGGACCCTACGTAATGGTCGCGGCGCTGCCTCGTAAAGGCGACGACCAGAACCTGACCCTGCTCAGCAAGCAGCTCGAAGGGGAACCTGGAGTGGCGAAGGTGACCTCGATCACCCTCAACGAAAAGGAAGACACTGGGGTCTTCGACGTCTATCCGACCACCTCGCCGCAGAGCGTCGAGACGACCGAACTGCTCGACCACATTCGCAACGACGTGATCCCCCCGATCGAGACGAGGACCGGCACCCAGATCCACGTCGGTGGCGTCAACGCGATCTTCGAGGACTTCGGCGATGCGATCGCCGAAAAGCTGCCGCTCTTCATCGGCGTCGTCGTGCTGCTCTCTGCGCTGCTCTTGATGATCGTCTTCCGCTCGATCCTGGTGCCGCTCAAGGCGATGGTGATGAACCTGCTCAGCATCGGCGCCGCCTTCGGCCTGATCGTCGCCGTCTTCCAGTGGGGCTGGGGCGCGAGCCTGATCGGCGTCGACAACACCGGCCCGATCATCGCCTTCTTCCCGGTCTTCCTCTTCTCGATCGTCTTCGGGCTCTCGATGGACTACGAGGTCTTCCTGATGTCGCGCATCCACGAGGAGTGGGAAGGCCGCAAGGACGCCTCGCTCGCCGTAACCCGCGGCCTTGCCCTCACGGGCCGCGTGATCACCGCGGCGGCGCTGATCATGGTCACCGTCTTCGCCTCCTTCATGCTCGGCGAAGAACGGATCATCAAGCTCTTCGGCCTCGGCCTCGCCTCGGCCGTGCTGATCGACGCCGTGATCATCCGCTCGGTCCTGGTGCCGTCGATCATGCAGCTCTTCGGCCGGCGCGCCTGGTACCTGCCGGCCTGGCTCGACCGCATCCTTCCCCGCCTCCACGTCGAGCCCGCCGAGGGCGATCCGAGGCCGACGGGCGAGCATCCGGTAGTTGAGAGCGCCTAGCTGCGGAGTTCGAAGCGTGGTGGGGTGTCGGTGGCCCTTACCGGGAATTGATGTCGCACGCGCCGGCTTTGATCCATTCCGCGCGGCTGAACATCTTGCCCTCGGCTGTTTCGGGACCGCAGATTGCCAGCGACGTCTGCTCGCACAGCCACACGTAACTGGACATGCTGTGCTCGTCCATGGGGTCCACCGGGGCGTTCAGCCAGGCCGGCGTGGCGTCGTAGTCGACGAAGGGGTGCAGCAGGCCGCGCTCGTAGTACAGCCCGGGAAAGCCCATCGCGCACAGCACGTGCAGGTTGCCCACCCCGTTGCCGTGCACTTCCATGTTCATGCCGAACGCCTCCGCCAGGTGGGCGATTTTGACCAGCGGCGTGATGCCACCGACATCGCCCACGCCAGCGCGCAGCATGTCGCATGCCCCCGCACGAATCCACTCCGCGCGTGAAAACATTTTGCCTTCCACCGTCTCAGGCCCGCAGATAGGCAGCGACGTCTGTTCGCACAGCCACACG
>CAZQET010000027.1:0-11449 GCA_964591825.1 uncultured Conexibacteraceae bacterium | reverse complement strand
CGCCTGCCGTTCGGGGTGAGCGGGGCATTACGGTGCTGCATCCGGGTCCTCCTTGAGGTCGTAGGCGTCAACACCCACAGCCTCTCGGTGGGCCCGGATCTATCTCACGGCGTTCGGAACGTGATGAGGCACGTCAGCTAGCGCTTCCGTTTCGGCTTTGGCACCGCGACCGCGTGCCAGGTGCCGACGTCTTTGAATCCCTCGCCGTTGGCCGTGCCCGGCCGGTGGTCCTCGGCGAACGTGTAGAGGGGGCGACCTCGGTATGTCGCTTGGCGACCGCCTTCGGGGCGCTTGATCGAGCCCAGCTTCAGCTTCATTGGGGCGATGACCGAGCCGCCGCTCGGGATCAGCAGGGGTTTCCACAGCGCCAGGCAGCCGCTGCTTTCGGTGCAGACGAACTTGCCTTTCTTCTCAGCGCTGAGGCTGTAGAGCGTGTGGCCGTTGGCGGCCGCCAGGACCCGCTTGCCGCCGACGCGCTCGACCCTGAGCCTGATCTTTCCGCCCTTGCTCGGGGTCGAGCCGCCGCCCCCACCACCTTCCGGATAGGGGGAGCTTTCCCCGCCGCCGGCCGGCGGTGAGGCGCCGACTTCGGAGCTGTTGAAGGTGGCGTCAGGGCTTTCGCCCGTGCCGCCGGCGTTCGAGGCGACGAGGCGGTAGTGGTAGACCGTGTTCGGGGTGAGGCCGGTGATCGTCTGCCCGACCGTGACGATCGCCTGGGTGCCGGCGTCTCCTTCGGGAACGGGCACGCTGGTGCCATAGGCGGTCGTGGTGCCGTATTCGAAGTGGTAGTGGGTGTCGCTTTCGTAGGTGTAGATCCGGCCCTTGAGTTCGACTCCGCCGGCGACCGCAGCAGGAGCGCTGTTCTGCGCGAGCGGCTTGATCACCGCTGCAGCGGGACTGGCGAAGACGGCGGCGGGCACGGCCGCCAGGGTGACGAGCAGGCTCAGCCGACGCATGGCTGCCCCGATCTGGCTGGAACCTCGAACGGTACGCCTGCCCTCGTCTGCGGCTCGGATCTCGAACTCCCTCATCTCTCCTCCTTCGGGTTGCGGCGCTGCGCTGGAGCGGGATACGGGGCAAACCGACAAACGGTTCAGTTTGCGGATCGAACCAGGCAGCTCACCGCTCCGTATCTCCGCACGTCCAATGGGTCGATTTGGGGACCAGGAAGGGAGAAGGGGATGAATCGGTTGGAGCTCGTCTACGTGCACGGAGGACGCTCAGATGGGCGGTGGCGGCGAGACAGGGCCCTGCTGCTGGCGCTGCTCGGCGCGCTGGCGTCTCTCTCGATTGCCGCCTTCCCGCCGGCAGCGGGCGCGTTCGCGCCGTTTCTGGGTCCGGTGTCAGCCACGCCGACCGAAAGCGGGGCGACCCTGAAAGCAACCATCTACCCATATGGGCTGGACACTCACTACCGCTTCGAATACGGCGCCACGAACGCTTACGGATCGAGCGCGCCGGTTCCGGAAGGGGACGCCGGTTCCGCCCCCTACCCCGGCACCTCCCAGGCGCAGGCCACGATCACGGGGCTCGCCGCCAACACGACCTACCACTTCCGGGTGGTCGCGACCAACGTCGACGGCCCCGCGACCTCATCCGATGCCCAGTTCACGACGACCGGCGTGGCGCCGACTGTCTCTGACGAAGCCGCGCTCGAAGTCTCGGGCGGCTTCGAACTGAAGGGCACCGTCAACCCCAACGGCTCGGCGACCAACTACCAGTTCGAATACGGGACGACGACCAGCTACGGCTCGAAGATCCCCCTCTCCCAGGCGAGCGTCGGCGCCGGCAGCGCTGACGTGGCCGTCGCGCAGACGGTCACCGGCCTGCTTCCAAACACGACCTACCACTTCCGGCTGGTGGCCCACAGCGGCGCCAATACGGCGGCGACCGGCGACAGGACGTTCCTGACACCGCCGGCCCCGCCCTCGGCGCCGACCGCCGAAGTGAACGCGCCGCAGGCAACCGCGGGTGGCTACGAATTGAAGGGCGCGGTCAATCCGAATAGCCTCGCGACCGCGTATCACTTCGAATTCGGTATGACGACCTCCTACGGCCAGAACCTGCCCGAACCGGATGAATCGGTTGGCTCAGGTCAGAGCGCCGTGCCGGTGATGCAGGAAATCACCGGCCTGCTGCCCAGCACGACCTACCACTACAGAATCGCCGCCACCAATGCCGAAGGCACGAGCCACAGCCTCGACCAGTCGTTCACCACGTCGCCGCCGAAGCCCACGGTGACCTCGCTGCCGGTCACCGAGGACGGCGAAGGCTTCACGCTGCACGGGTCGGTCAATCCGAACGGGGCCGCGACCACCTACTTCTTCGAATTCGGCGTCACCGAAGCCTACGGCCAGAGCATCCCGAGCTCCGCGGTCGGCATCGGCTCGGGCAGCTCACCGGTGTCCGTCTCTCAGCTCGTCAAAGGACTTCCCCCCAACGTCCCCTACCACTACCGACTCGTGGCCCATAACGCCGGTGGAACCTCGATCGGGGAGGACCAGGCCTTCGTGACGCCGGCCG
Organism: uncultured Conexibacteraceae bacterium; assembly: GCA_964591825.1. GTDB lineage: Bacteria > Actinomycetota > Thermoleophilia > Solirubrobacterales > 70-9 > VRUE01. The sequence continues at coordinate 8,926 of CAZQET010000027.1, read as the reverse complement.
AACCAGAAGAAACGCGCGCCGGCGAAAGTCCCAGCACGGTCCTCTCCGTGCCAAAGCTCACTCTCCCGTCGAGCTCGTTCTCGACCCGAACCGGGACCGTAAGGGCCGGCAGGGCGGTGCTGAGCGTCGTGGTCCCTGGCCCGGGGACCGTCTCCGCCAGCGGCAGGTGGGTGAAGGCGGCGCGGGCGAGCGCAAGCGGCGCGGGCACGGTCGCCCTGGCGGTCAAGCTGACGATCGTCTTCCAGCCGATCGGCGGTAACGCCAGCAGCACCCATAAGACAGTCGTCTTCAGATAGGCGCCGACCACATCGCTTCTCAGGGGTCCGCCGAAGCGGCCCCAAGGTAGCCTTTGGCTGTGGCCTCGAAGCGGCAGATATTCGTCGGCGGCGTGCCGATCGGCGGCGGCGCGCCGGTCGTCGTGCAGACGATGACCAAGACCGAGACCGCCAACCTGACGGCGACGATGGAGCAGATCCGCAAGGTCGCCGAGGCCGGCGCCGATCTGGTGCGCTGCGCGGTACCCCGCGACGAGGACGTCGAGGCGCTGAAGACGATCGTCCGCGAGTCGCCGATCCCGGTGATCGCCGACATCCACTTCAACCACACACTGGCGCTGAAGGCGATCGACGCGGGCGCGCACTGCATCCGGCTCAATCCGGGCAACATCGGCGGCCGCGAGAAGGTGGCCGAGGTGGCGGAGAAGGCGACCGCCGCCGGCGTGCCGATGCGGATCGGGGTCAACTCCGGCTCGCTGCCCAAGCACCTGCACGAGCTCGAGCGGGAGAGCCCGGTGGAGGCCCTGGTCGCGGCCGCGGTCGAGTTCGTCGAGCTGATGGAGAGCCTGCGCTTCGAGAACTTCAAGGTCTCGATCAAGTCGACCAACGTGCCCAACACGATCGCCGCCAACCGGCTGCTCTCGGAGAAGATCCCCTACCCGCTGCACCTCGGCATCACCGAGGCGGGGACGAAGTGGTCGGGCTCGCTGAAGTCGGCGGTCGGGCTCGGCGCCCTGCTCGCCGACGGGGTGGGGGACACGATCCGCATCAGCCTCTCGACCTTCCACGCAGAGGAGGAGGTCAAGGTCGCCTGGGAGATCCTCAAGGCGCTGCAGCTGCGCGAGCGCGGCCCGGTGCTGATCGCCTGTCCGACCTGCGGGCGCCTGCAGTTCGACATGGACTCGGTGGTGGCCGAGATCGAGCAGCGGCTGGAGGGCTACGCCGAGCCGATCGAGGTCGCCGTACTCGGCTGCGCCGTGAACGGGATCGGCGAGGCCTCGCACGCCGACTTCGGCATCGCCGGCGCCAAGAACGAGGGCCTGATCTACGCGCATGGGAAGCCGCTGCGCAAGGTGCCGCAGGAGAGCCTCGTCGACACCCTCTTCGAGGAGATCGATAAGTCGCTCGACCGCGGCAAGGTCGAGTTCGATGAGGCCGAGTCGCGTGAGGGCGCCGCCTGGCTGGCGAAGATCGAGGCGGAAAATGCCGGAGATCTCACCCCGGAGAAGATCGCCCGCATGGAGCATGAAGCGGCGGCGAAGGGGGAGTCGGACCGCGTGCTCCTCGACGAGGAGACATCGCCGACCGCCGGGCGCCGTTTCACTCGCGCCTGAGGCAAGTAGGTTTCCGGGCGTGACCCGGTTCAGCCAGGCATTTATCCCGACGCTCAAGGAGGCGCCCGCCGACGCGGAGGCGATCTCCCACAGGCTCATGGTCAGGGCCGGTCTGATCCGTCAGCTCGGGGCCGGGCTCTGGAGCTATCTGCCGGCTGGATGGCGGGTGGAGCGCAAGGTCGAGGGGATCGTCCGGGAGGAGATGGAGGGGATCGGGGCTCAGGAGATGCTGATGCCCGTGATGCAGCCGGCCGAGAACTGGGAGAAGACGGGGCGCTATGGGATCGAGGAGCTGTTCAAGCTCGAGGACCGCAGGGGGGCGCCGATGGTGCTGGCGATGACGCACGAGGAGTGCGTCACCTGGCACGTGGCGCGCGAGGTCCGTTCCTACCGCGACCTGCCGCTGATGCTCTTCCACCTGCAGACCAAGGAGCGCGACGAGCCGCGCCCGCGGGCTGGGATGCTGCGCACGCGTGAGTTCACGATGAAGGACGCCTACTCCTTCGACCGCGACGAGGAGGGACTGGCGCGCTCCTACGAGCTGCAGGCCGGGGCATATGAACGCATCCTCGATCGCTGCGGTCTGCGCTGGTACAGGGTCGAGTCGGACGTCGGGATGATGGGCGGCTCCGGCGCCCACGAGTACATGGCGCCCTGCGCCGCGGGCGAGAACGAGGTGGCGCTCGCGCCCGGCTACGCCGCCAACGTCGAGGTCGCCTCGGCCGAGGCGCAGGTGGTCGAGCTGCCCGCGGTGCTCGATGCTCCCGAGCGGGTGGCGACACCGGGCCTGAGCACGATCGAGCAGGTCTCGGCGGAGCTTGGGCTCCCCGCCGGCGCCCTGGTCAAGGCGCTGCCGGTGGTCGTCGAGGGACGGGGAATGGCGATGGTCCTGATCCGCGGCGACCATCGCCTCAACGAGATCAAGCTGCGCAACGCGCTCGGCGCCGACTTTCGCCAGGCGCGGCCGGAGGAGATCGAGGCCGAGATCGGCCCGGTCGGCTTCATCGGCCCAGTTGGAGCCACGGTGCAGGTGATCAAGGACGCCGCGATCGTCGGCGACTCCTTCGTGACCGGCGCCAACGAGCCAGACGCGCACCTGCGCGGGGTGATGCCCGGCCGCGACTTCGAGTTCGAGGAGCTCGACGTGCGCCGCGTCGAGGCCGGCGACACGGCGCCGGGGGGCGGCACGATCGAGATCGAGCCGGCGATCGAGGTCGGCAACATCTTCAAGCTCGGCACCCGTTACTCCGTGCCGCTGGGCGCCACCTACCTCGACGAGTCCGGCAACGAGCGCCCGATCGTGATGGGCAGCTACGGGATCGGGCCGGCGCGCATCGCCGCCGCCGCGATCGAGCAGGGTGCCGACGAGCGGGGCATCGTCTGGCCACGAGCGATCGCTCCCTGGCAGGTGCACCTCGTCTCGCTGGCCCGCGATGCCGAGGGTGAGGAGAGTGCCGCCGCGGAGCGTCTCTATGAAGAGTTGACCGCGACTGGCATCGAGGTCCTCTACGACGAGCGCGAGCGCGGGGCGGGGGAGAAGCTGACCGACGCCGAGCTGCTCGGCTGCCCGCTGCGCATCGTCGTCGGCCGCCGCGGCCTCGCCGAGGGCGTGGTCGAGGCAAGCGAGCGCGGCTCCGGCAAGGAGCACAAGCTGCCCGTGGGGGAGGCGGCCGCGCAGGCCTGTGAGCTCCTCCAGGGCGATGGCTGAGCGGGCACCCTTCGGCCGCGGGCGGGTCCGGCGTCTCTTCGGCCTCGACCGCAGCGGGCCGCCGCCTCGCCAGGTGCAGAAGGGGGAGCCGCTCAACCCCTGGACGCTGCCCAACGCGGTCGGCTACGTTCGCGTCGCGGCGCTGCCGCTCTTCCTCTGGCTCGCCTTCGAATCGGGTGATGGGCGCAGCGCCCCGGCGGCGATCGTCTTCTGGCTGATCGCAGCCGGGGATTACCTCGACGGCTTCCTGGCCCGCGTCACCGGCCAATACAGCCGGCTCGGCTCGATCCTCGACCCGGTGGTCGACCGCCTCACGATCCTCTCCGGCGCGATCGTCTGCTGGCACTTCGAGCTGCTGCCGCGTTGGGCGCTGGCACTGCTCGTGCTGCGCGAGCTGGCGATGCTGGTGCTCGGCCAGTACGCGGTCCGGCACGGGGTCGAGGTGCGGGTCAATTGGCCCGGTCGGATCTCGGTCTTCCCGATCATGGGCGGGATCTTCTTCGCCATGGTCTTCGCCGGCTGGGTCCCCGCCGCATTGCTGATCTTCGGCCTCGCCCTGGCGATTTGGGCCACGGTCCTCTACGCCCAGGCCGGCATCCGCGAAGTCCACGCCACCCACCGCTGACTTCGTCTTTTCTCTCGCATACCGAGAGAAAAGACGAAGTCAGCGTGCAAGGGTGGGGTCAAACCTTCAACCTGCGGTTGAACCTTGGGCCAGCGCACCTATAATCGCCGGGAGGGCCTCGGTAGGGGCCGGATCCGCGAAGAAGGAGTGAGATGGAGGACACCTTTCCCGATCTGGGTTCGCTCAGCGATGAGGAGCTGAAGGACCTGATCGACAAGCTCACCGAGGAAGAGAACGAGATCTCCTACAAGCGGCGCGTCCTGCACGGGAAGATCGACATCCTCCGCGCCGAGCTGGTCAACCGGCTGCGCCAGAAGCGCGAGCAGGGCGAGTCGCTCTTCTCCGGCGACGACGTCGCGCAGCTGACCGAGATCCTCGCCGGCAAAGGCCCCGCCCCAGAGGACGAGCCCGCCGCCTGAGCGGAGCCCCAGCGATGGCCGTCCACTGTCCTGAATGCGGGTTCGTCAACCCCGAGGGCGCGAACTACTGCCAGAAGTGCGGCGCCTACGTGGGCGGCCCGGCCGAGGGCGGCAAAGAGGGCGACGAACCGACGACGATGACCTACACCGTCGACGACACCGGCGAGATGCAGCCCGTAGACATCGACGAGACGGTCGAGCGCAGCGGCGCGGCCCTGGTGATCCGCGCCGGCGGTGGACGGGCGGGGGAGAGCTTTGCGCTCGACCAGGATCGGGTCAGCATCGGCCGCAGTCCTGACGCCGGCGTCTTCCTCGACGACGTCACCGTGTCTCGCAACCACGCGCTCCTGGTGCGTCGCCGCGACGGCCTCTACATCGATGATCTCGGCTCGCTCAACGGCACCTACGTGAACCGCCGCCGGATCGAGTCGCACCGCCTCGGCGACGGCGACGAGATCCAGGTCGGCAAGTACAAGCTCAGCTACCTGGAGAGATGAGGAACTGATGGCGGTCTCCGAGCAGCAGGCCCGGCAGCGTGACTCGCGCCCGCGCAAGGCGCTGACGATCGGTGCCGTCTGCAAGATCCTGCAGGGCGAGTTCGACGACGTCTCGATCTCGAAGATCCGCTACCTAGAGGACCAAAAGCTGCTGACGCCGCGGCGCACGCCGGGCGGCTACCGCCTCTACAGCCAGTCCGACGTCGAACGGCTGCGCACGATCCTGCGCCTGCAGCGCGACGAGTTCCTGCCCCTGCGGGTGATCCGCCAGGAGCTCGCGGCGGGAGGCGACATCGTCGTCGCCGGGGCGGGGGAGAAGCGGCCCTCCAGTGGCGCCGTGCGGCGCGCGATCCTGGTCAACACCTCGCGCGCCTACCTCACGCTCGAGGAGGTGATCGAGGAGACCGGGGCTCGCGAGGAGCTGATCGCCGAGCTCGAGAACTTCGGCATCGTCCAGTCCGAGAAGCGCGACGGCAGGACGGTCTACGACGAGACCGACCGCGAGGTGGTCCGTTCCGCCAACGAGCTCTCGCGCTTCGGGGTCGGCGCTCGCAACCTGCGCGTCTTCCGCTCCTCAGCAGACCGCGAGGCAAACCTGCTGGAGGCGCTGCTCGGCCCCTCCCTGCGCTCGCGCAATCCCGACCGCCGCAAGGAAGCGCTGGAGAGCCTCGAGAGCCTCGCGGCGACGGTCAGCCACCTCAAGCATCTGCTCCTCGTGCGGGACCTGCGCCGCTTGGCCGGGGATTGACGGACCAGCCGTGCCCGAGGTGAGGCGCCGCCGCGCGATCTCCGCGCCACGAGTGACCGTCTGGGAGCTGGTTTCAGACCCCTACAACCTGCCGCGCTGGTGGCCGCGCACGTTGCGGGTCGAGGGCGTCGAGGGCGAGGGCGCGGGAGCGCAGTGGACCCAGGTGCTCGGCACCGCGGAGGGACGTGGGGTGCGTGCCGACTTTCGCTGCACCGAGTTCCTCGCCGAGGAGCGCCTCGGCTGGGAGCAGGAGATTCCCGGCACTCCCTTCGAGCGGCACCTGAAGCGTTACGCCGTGCGGCTATCGCTGGAGGGCGAGGGTGAGGACACGGCGGTGAGCCTGGCGGCGAGCCAGGTCCTGCGCGGCCTCTCCCGCCTCGGCTCGCCGATGATGCGCCGTGGGCAGGGAGAGCTGTTGGAGGAAGCCCTTGACGGCCTCGAGCGGGCAGTTGCCGGAGATCGATGACCATGGCGCCTCATTCCCCATCCAGCGCGGGCAGGTCGCCAAGCACCCCCCGTCGCGACTCGAAGTGGTGGGGCTGGGGCAACCCCGCCGTGTCTCCGGAGCTGGACGAGGCCGCCCTGGCGACCCTGCGCGAGCGGGTCGGCGAGCTGCCGCCGCCCGAGTCACCCCCCGAGCTGTCCGAGCTCGAGCTGCCACCCGCCGAGCCGTTGCCCGCCGCGTTGATCGAGGCGCTCGGGGAGGCGAGCGTCTTCACCGGCGCCGAGGACCGCGTGCGCCACGCGACCGGCTGCGGCTACGCCGATCTCGCCCGCCTGCGCTGCGGCCGTCTCGACGCGGCGCCCGACGCGGTGCTCCTGCCGGCGAGCGCCGCCGAGGTGCAACGCGTCATCGAGCTGTGCGCTCGGGAAGGCGTTGCGGTTGTGCCGTTCGGTGGAGGGACGAGCGTGGTCGGCGGGGTCGAGCCTCTGCGCGGGGCGCACGAGCGGTTGATCAGCCTCGATCTGTCTCGCCTACGCGACGTCCAGGTCGATGCACGCTCCCTGACCGCCCGCCTCGGCGCCGGCCTGCGGGGACCAGAGGCCGAAGCGGCGCTGGCCGAGCAGGGAGTCATCCTCGGTCACTACCCGCAGTCGTTCGAGTACGCGACGATCGGCGGCTTCGCGGCGACCCGCTCGGCGGGACAGGCCTCGAGCGGCTACGGCCGCTTCGACGCCCTGGTCAGCTCGGTCCGGCTGCTCGCTCCCGCCGGCGCGCTGCGCACGCTCGACGCCCCACACACGGCCGCCGGGCCCTCGCTTCGCGAGCTGATCGTTGGCTCCGAGGGCGTTCTCGGCGTAATTCCCGAGGTGACGGTCAGGGTGCGGCCGCAGCCCCGGGTGTGCCGCTACGAGGCGTGGATGGCCGAGGGCTTCGAGGCGGGCGCCGAGATCGTTCGCGCGCTTGCCCAGGGACCCGGACTGCCGGACGTGATCCGGGTCTCCGACGAGGAGGAGACCGAGGTGTCGCTGGCGCTCTCGGGCCCGCGCGGTCTCACCGGCTCGCTCTTCGGCGGCTACCTGGGGTTGCGCCGGCGCCGCGGCGGCAGCCTCGTGATCGTCGGTCTCGAGGGCGACGAGGAGTCCGTGGCGCGCCGCCGGGCGCTCGCCGTGCGAGCGCTGCGCAGGGGCGGCGCGATCTACCTGGGAGAGGGCGCTGGACGATCCTGGGAGCACGGCCGCTACCAGGGCCCTTACCTGCGCGATGCGCTGATGGGAAGAGGCGCCCTGGTCGAGACGCTGGAGACCTCGCACACGTGGTCTGGGCTCGCCGGCCTCTACGGGGCCGTCGGCGCAGCGATCCGCAGCTCGCTGGAGGGCCAGGGCACGCCCGGCCTCGTCTTCTGCCACCTCTCACACGCCTATCCCGATGGCGCCTCCCTCTACTTCACCTTCATCTCGCGCGCCCGCCAGGGCGAGGAGGTCGAGCAGTGGCGTGCGATCAAGCGCGCCGCTTGCGAGGCGATCGTTGCCCAGGGTGGCACGATCACCCACCACCACGCTGTCGGCCGTGACCACGCTCCCTACATGGAGGCGGAGATCGGCTCGCTGGGCATCGACGCCTTGAGAGACGTTAAGGCCCGACTCGATCCAACCGGAATCATGAACCCCGGCAAGCTCGTTCCCCCGGCTATTTCTTTTTGATCGCCGGACTCGTGATCGGGCCGCGCAGAGCGCTTTCGCCGACGTACGGGGGGACCTTGCTTTCGCCTTTGGCCTTGGCGAAGGCGGCTTTGTACTCGGCGGTGTTGGTGAGCGCGACGTCGACCTGATCGAAGGCGCCGTTGGCGACGTAGGCCAGCAGCTGCACCGGTATTTCGAACTGGGCGGCCAGTTTGCCTGATTCCCCGACCGGGACGGCGCCGATCTGCAACGCGATTTTCGGCGAGCGGTAGAGCCAAACCGTGTACATCTGACCTTTGCCCGAGGGTTCGAGACCCGTCGCCGTCACCTGCAGCAGGACCTTTTTCTTGTAGCGGCCGAAGATCGCTCGCCCAGCGGCGTCGCCGCCGTTCGTGGGGGCGAGGACGGCCTGGGTCAGATTCCTGTTTTCGCTCGCCGCTGCGACGTTTTCCGCGAGGGCTCCTTCACCGCTGGTCGCGCTTTCGCTCGAGCCGCCTCCGCCCCCATCGCCCCCGACGATGAGGACGATGACCAGGGCGAGGAGCGCGAGGGCGCCGGCCCCGAGCCCGATCAGCGCTCCGCGGTCCTTAGGCAACTTCAGGCTGGGCAACCGCATCGGGGGTCGTGGCGCCCGCGGCTTCGGGGCGGCGACAGGGGGCTCGACCGGGGCAGCCGGCGGCGATGGAGGAGCGGGCGGCTGGGGCGGCGGCTCGGGGTTCGGCTGGGGCTCAGGAGGCGGTGGAGCCGGTGGCTCCACGGCTGGCGGCGGGCTGGCCGGAGCCTCCTCGCCGACCTCGGCAAGCGCCTCCTTGACCCGCTCGCGCACCTCCTCGACGCTGAGCCCCATCAGCGCGGCCATGTCCTCGTAGCCCTCCTCGCGCTGAGCGAGCAGGCGCAGCATCGCCTTCTGGTCGTCCGTCAGCCCCACCGGGCCGAAAGCCTACGACAGCGGCCATTTCCAGGGGCGTGGCTGACGTTAAGGGTCCATATGTCATCACGAGGTCAGGCACGCCCTTGGGGGTAGGGTTCGCGGTCATGGCTGACGATCCGCGTGGGCCGATCTCGCACTTCGACGAGCTGATCGGCACCGAGTGGCTGAGCGACGATCCCGACCATGCCCGGGTGCGCCTCTCGATGCGCGACGAGCTGCGCCAGCCGGTCGGCCTCCTGCACGGCGGCGTGATGGCGACCCTGGT
>CAZQET010000026.1:0-5268 GCA_964591825.1 uncultured Conexibacteraceae bacterium | reverse complement strand
AAGTCAGCGGAGAGGTCAGCGGAGAAAATGACTGGGTTGTGCGGGCGGCTACGGAGGCCGACGTGCCGGCGGCGGCCGCGGCGATTGGTGAGCTGTTGGTTGAGCTGAGCGGTGGGGGGCCCTCGGCGGAGGAGCTGGAGCGGGCGACGGCGGAACTCGTCAGGGACGGGGGTGCGGGTGCCCTGCTGGTGGCGGAGGCGGGAGGCGAAGACGGCATCGTTGGGGTCCTCGCCGCCAGCTGGCAGCACGCGATCCACGTGCCCGGTCGCTACGGCACGATCCAGGATCTCTGGGTCCGCCCAGACTGGCGCAGCCGAGCGGTCGGCCGCGAGCTGATCGAGGCCTACTGCGAGGTCGCCCGCCGGGAGGGCGCCAGGCGGATCGAAGTCGGCCTGCCGCGCGAGGACTTCGAGCGGATCGGCGCCACCACCGCCTTCTACCGCGCCAACGGCTTCGAGCACCTTGGCCCGCGCATGAGGAGGAAGCTCTGATGATCCGCGCTGCGGAGATTGACCCACCTCAGGGTGGGTCAAAGTCGGATGGGTCGTGCGATGGCTGAGATGCTGCTGGTCGAGCAACGCCCGGGAAGCGGCGGGGACAGCGGTGCGCTCTGGATACTCGAAGGGGACCGTATCTGCCCCGGCGCCGACGACGACCGGCGCATCGAGGAGTTGCGCGAGGGGCTTCTCCGCAACCCGGGGGTGCGCACCGCGATGGCGGATGCCGACAGCGAGGACGTCGAGCGGACGCTTGCGCTCCTGCACGAGCCGCGCTACCTGGAGGCGCTGGCGGGCGTTTCCGCCGAGCCGGTGGTGATCGCGGAGATGACCCCGCCCGGCCTACCACCCGACATTCCGGTTAGCGCTGGCCTGGTCGAAGCGGCGCGGGAGGGCGTGCGCGTGGCGATCAGCGCGGCTCGTCACCTAGTCGACGGGGCTCGTCTCTCCTACGCGCTGTGCCGCCCGCCCGGGCATCACGCCGGGCCGGCTTGGTGCGCCGGCTACTGCTACCTCAACACCGCCGCGGCCGCCGTGCAGGCCCTGCGCGACGCCGGCCTGGGGCCGGTTGGAGTCCTCGACCTCGACTTCCACTACCCCAACGGCACCGCCGCGATCGTCGCGCGGATGGAGGACGTCCACCTGCTCTCCATACATGCCCATCCGGTGACGAACGTCGCCTCCGGCACGGCCGAGCCGGCAAGCGATCGCGAGACGGCAATCGAGTACCACGTCGCTCCCGAGGCTCGCGAATACCTCGAGCAGGTGGGCAAGTGGCTGGACGAAGCGCGCTACGAGCACGGCGTCGCCGCCCTCGTCGTCTCACTCGGCTACGACATCGTCGCCGGCGATCCACACGGCAGCTGGAGCTTTGGCCCCGGCATCTTCGACGATATCGGGGCTCTTCTCGCCAGCGCGGGCCTGCCCATCTGCGTGGTCCAGGAGGGGGGCTACGCGCTCGACAGCCTCGCTGCCTGCGGCGAGGCATTTGCCGCCGGTGTCCTGGGTGACTCGTACGCCTCCGCCGTCCCCCCGCGCCGGCCTGCCGCGACGCGCAACGGAAGGGCGCTGTGAGCGACGAGGGCCTGGTCAAGTTCCGTGAACGGCTCGACCCGATCGACGAGGAGATCTCGCGCCTGCTCGGCGAGCGCTTCCAGATCTGCCGCGAGGTCGCTGAGTACAAGGACGAGCAGGGGATCCCGATGATGCAGCCCGAGCGGGTGGGCGAGGTCCTCGGCCGCTACCTCGCTCGCGGCGCCGAGGCCAAGCTGCCCGCCGAGTTCAGCGAGGCCTTCTTCGAGCTGATGATTGAGGCGACCTGCAGGCTCGAGGACGAGCTAATGGAGGGGCCGGCTCCGGTGGCCGCCGAAGAGGGCGAGGCCGGGCTCCCACCCGGTTCCGAGGAGCCGGAGCTGGTCCAGTCGATGCGCTGGGCGAGCGAGCCGCTGCCGTTGCTCGAGCAGTGCCGCGAGCGCTACGGCGACACCTTCACCCTGCGCCTGCGTCACCTCGGAACCTGGGTCGTGCTCGCTGACCCCGAGGACGTCAAACGGGTCTTCGCGACCGACACCGAGGAGCTCGGCGTCGGCGTCCCGAACCTGGCGCTGAAGCCGGTGCTGGGAGGGCGCTCGGTGATGCTCAGCGAGGAGCCCGAGCACATGACCCAGCGCCGGCTGATGCTGCCGCGCTTCCACGGCGAGCGGATGCGCGAGGACGCCGAGATGATGACCGAGCTGGCGCGGCGCGAAGTGCGCTCCTGGCCGGTCGGCGAGCCGTTCCAGATCTGGCCCCGCATGCAGGCCCTCACCCAGGAGGTGGTGATGCGGGCGGTCTTCGGCGACGACGAGGGGCGCCTCGACCGGCTCCGCGGCCTGCTCACCAACCTGACCGAGGCGATCAACGACGCTGACCGCCTGCTGAAGCTCGCCCTGCTCGGCCCGGAGTGGCTCGAAAGCAGCCCGGCCTGGCGCGCGGCGATGGCTCCGGTCGAGGAAGAGGTGCTGGCCGAGGCACGCCGCCGCCGCGCCGCCGGACCGCAGGCCCGCCGCGACGCCGTCTCGATCCTGGTCGAGGCGCGCCGCGAGGATGGCACGCCGCTGAGCGAGGGGGAGCTGCGCGACGAACTGCTGACGCTGCTCACCGACGGGCCGACCTCGAGCTCGCTCGCCTGGGTCTTCGAGCGCCTCCTGCGCCACCCCGACAAGCTCGCCCGCCTGCAGGCCGAAGTGAGCGAGGGCGGGGGAGACGAGTACCTCGACGCGGTGGTCAAGGAGACGCTGCGTCTGCGCCCGCCGGTCTCGGTCGTCGTGCGGCGGCTGCTGAAGCCGGCGCGCCTCGGCGGCTACGAGCTGCCGGCCGGCACCCTGATCGCGCCCTGCGTCTACCTGGTCCACCACCGCGCCGATGTCTATGAGAGCCCCGGCGAGTTCATCCCCGAGCGCTTTCTCACCCAGCGCGCCTCGGTACCTACCTGGATTCCCTTTGGCGGCGGCTCGCGCCGCTGCCTCGCCGCCAGCTACGCCGAACAGGAGATGAAGCGCGTCGTGCGCACGGTGCTCGAGGAGGTCGAGCTGGAGCCGGTCGAGGCCGGAGCCGAGCGCATCGCCCGCGCCGCGATCTCCTTCAGCCCCGCCGAGCACGGCCTGGTCGTCGCCAAGCCAAGGACGCGTGCCTATGCCTGATTACGACCTGATAGTCGTCGGCGCCGGGGCGAAGGCGGCGGGGATCGCGACCAAGGTCCACGTCGCCAACCGGCTCGGCCTCGCCGAGCTCTCGGTGCTGATCGTCGAGGGCACCGAGGTCGCCGCCTCCTGGAAGGGGCGCAACGGGATGACCTCCGGCGAGGAGCCGCTGGCGGTGACCCCGATCAAGGACGTCGGTTTCCCCTACCAGAGCCACGTCGAGTTCGGCGAGGCGGGCGAGGCGATCGACGCCGCCATGGCCGAGTTCACCTGGCAGCAGTACATGATCGCCAGGCGGCGCTACGCCCGCTGGGTCGACGCTGGCTCGCCGCCGGTGCGCCATCGCGACTACGGCGAGTACCTGACCTGGGTGCTCTCCCGCACCACCGAGGGAATCATCCACCTGGGTGCCCGGGTGACCCAGGTCAAGCTCGACGAGGCGGGCGAGCGCTGGGTGGTCGAAGCCGAAGAGGACGGCGGCACCTCGACGCACGCGGGTCGGGCCCTGGTCCTGACCGGGCCGGGCATCCACCGCGCCTTCCCCCACGAGCCGGCGGTCGCCGATCATGTCTTCCACTGCGACAGCAAGCGCGAGGAGTTCGCCCGCATCCCCGCCGGCGAGAACCGCGACGTGGCGATCGTCGGCGGCGGCGAGAGCGCTCTCAGCGCCACGATGTTCCTGCGCGGGATGCGGCCCGACTGCCGCTTCACGATCTACACGCCGATGCTGCCGATGAGCCGCGGCGAGAGCTTCCTCGAGAACCGCGTCTTCTCCAATCCCGACGCGGTCGAATGGGAGTCGCTCGACGAGCAGACCAGGCGCGACTTCGTCAAGCACTCCGACCGCGGCGTCTTCGACCCGCCCAGCCTGGCGGCGATCGCCTACGACGACCGCTGTCGCTTCGTCGTCGGCCGGGTCACCGACGTGGGCACCGCCGCGGGGGACGGGGTGCGGCTCGAGTTCGAGACGCCGCAGGGGCCGGCGAGCGCCGAGCACGACTTCGTCGCCAACTGCACCGGCTTCGACCTGCTGGCCCAGCTGCGCACGCTCTTCCCGGGCGGCGCGCGCGAGGAGATCGAGCGCCAGTGCGGGCCGCTCTGGGACCGGCCCGCCGGCGCCGAGGTCCCGATCGGGCGCAACCTCGAGCTGCGCGGGCTGCGACCCCATCTGCACATCCCCGGCCTGGCGGGGCTCAGTCAGGGCCCCGGCTTCGCCAATCTCGGTGCCCTCGGCCTGCTCTCGAACCGGGTGCTCGTGCCGCATATAGTCGCAAATAGCAAAGTACTTGACAGTTATAAATCGGTCGCATAGGGTCGCGCCGACGACGAGGAGAGGCAGGGAGACGATGCAGAGACTGAGCGGGATGCCGACGGCGATGCGCTCGGCAATCGGGGTGCTTGGCGCGGCTCTCGTGGCGGGCGCGCTGCTGGCCGGCTGCGGCGGCTCCTCCTCGGCGAGCGGCGAAGAGGCGAGCCTCACGGGCTCCGGCTATCCCGGCGTCGACGCGGCCAACACCCGCAACCCGAAGAGCACGATTGACAGCTCCAACGTCACGGAACTGTCGATCGCCTGGGAAGCGAAGATCCCCGGCACCAGCAACTTCGGCAGCTACGCCTCGACGCCGGTCATCGACAAGGGCGTGATCTACTCGCAGGACCTCGCCTCCAACGTGCAGGCGCTCAACCTCGAAACCGGCGAAGTGCTCTGGACCGCGAACTTCGAACAGCCCGACGAGGGGCCGAACGGGATCGTCGTTGCCGCCGGCAAGGTCTTCGGCGCCACGCCGACGGAAGCCTTCGCGCTCAACCAGAAGACCGGCGAACAGCTCTGGTCGACGAAGTTGACCCGCAACAAGCACGAAGGTATCGACATGGCCCCCGGCTACCAGGACGGGCTCGTCTACGTCTCGACCGTGCCGCTCAACGCCAACGAAGCCTACGGCGGCGGTGGGGTCGGCACGCTGTGGGCGCTGAAGGCGTCCAACGGCCAGAAAGCCTGGCAGTTCGACACCGTGCCGAAGAGCCTCTGGGGAAATCCATCCGTCAACGCCGGCGGCGGCGTCTGGTACCCGCCCGCCTTCGACGGCAAG